>JBFZEL010000264.1:0-6129 GCA_041306925.1 Lysobacterales bacterium | reverse complement strand
CCTGCACCACCATCATCCTGCCCGTGGACCAGTACCGTGACCCATAGATTTCGACACAACCAGAGCCCCCCGGATGTGCCGGGACAAGGCGCACCGCGCAGGCAATGGCCCAGCCCTTGGCAAGCGGTGCCACGCGGTCCCGGTGCATCCGGGGGGCTCCCTTTGGGCGGGCCGCTGACCAGCCAGCTGCGGCGTTGCGCTGGCTTGAAATGGGGCCCGCCATTCCGGCGCCAGCGCGCCTTGCATCTGACCGGTCAGCGACTCGCTGGTTGTGTCGAAATCTATGGGTCACGGTACCAGTATTAAAACACCCTGTTGATGAAACCCAGTTCGAAATCTTTCTACCGGCTAACCAAGCCGATGCTGTTCCTGCTGTGCCTGTTACCGCTGGCATACCTGGTGGCCGCCGCGTTTGCCTTAGCGGGGTTTGGGCTGGGTGCCAACCCGGTGGAGGAACTGTTGCATGAACTCGGGCGCTGGGGGTTGAAATTCCTGCTGCTGAGCCTGAGCATCACACCCCTGCGGCGGCGGACTGGCTGGAATTGGCTGATCGGGTACCGGCGGATGCTGGGTTTGTTCGCATTCTTCTACATCTTACTGCATTTCATGGTCTACGCCGGTCTGGACCAGTCTCTGAACTTCAGTGCCATCGGCGCGGATATTCTCAAACGACCCTACATCACGTTGGGGATGGCGGGGTTGCTGATGCTGGTGCCAATGGCCGTCACCTCGACCAAAGGCATGATGCGCCGGCTTGGCAAACGCTGGCAGAAACTGCATCGACTGGTGTATGTCATTGCCATCGTCGGTGTGTGGCATTTTTACTGGCAGGTGAAGCTGGATACGCTCGAGCCCACGCTGTACGCGCTGGTGCTGGCTGTGTTGCTGGGCACACGCGTGTATGATGCGCAGATGGCCCGGCTGCGACAGCGGGCCCGGAACGGCTGATGCTTTTGGTAGAATTCCAGTGCTTGAAACGACATTTTAGAAGCGCTTCATGATCAGCAAGCGCTTGTTGCGCAACAGGTTTGCCGGCCGTCGCCAAAATTGCGTCAAGCGCCGGGCTATTACCTGCCGGGTAAAAGCACGCTTCCATAAATCAACAATCAGAGGTTGTCATGCGTATCTTTAAACGAGTCATGAAATGGATCGGCCTGACCCTGGTCCTGCTGTTGGTGCTGAGCGGCGCATTCATAGCGCATAGCTGGTACTTCAAACCGGTCAATATCAATGTCTTCTTTGCCCGGGCGTTTTTACAGGTCGCACTGGAAAGCCCGGAAATGCTCAGTTCCATCCACGTGCTTGAGCAGTTTGGCATCAAGGGGCACAACGCGGAACTAGACGACGAGAGTCGTGCCGCCGGCGATCGCATGTTCGCGCACATGAAGCAAAGTCGTGAAACGCTCTTGAGTTACGCGGATGAAGACCTCAACGACGCTGACCATATGTCCAAGCGGATCGCGCTGAACCTGATGGACACGATGATCGAACTGGAGCCCTACCGCTATCACAATTACCCCGTCAACCAGTTATTCGGTGTGCAAAATAGTTTTCCGTCATTCATGGAGTCTACCCACCAGGTACACAGCGTCAGGGATGCAGAGGATTACGTCGCACGATTATCGCAGGTCGGACGGAAATTTGAGCAGGTGCAGGAAGGTCTGCGGCAGCGTGAAGAGCTGGGAATATTGCCACCGCAGTTCGTGGTCACCAAGGTGCTGGAGGAAATGCGCAATTTCGTGGCGACACCGGCAGAAGAGGGCATCCTGATGGTTGCGCTGACGGACAAGATGAAGGAGGCGGATCTGCCGGCAGCCGATCAGCAAAGACTGGCGCAGGAAGCCCGCACACAGATTGAAAATACGGTCTATCCGGCCTACGCAAGCCTGATAGATTATTTCGCAATGCTCGATGACAAGGTCGCTGAGAACAACGGGGTTTGGGCGTTACCGGATGGTGAAAAATTCTACCGGCTTGCCATGCGTCTGTTTACAACGACCGATTACACACCGGAGTATCTGCATAACTTCGGATTGTCCGAAGTTGACCGGATACAGTCTGAAATACTTGCTATCCTGGCGGCCGAAGGCTGGGATGTCTCGCCGGGCTTCCATCCGGTTATTGAGGAAATGGCGGAAAATCCGAAGTTCTATTACTCGGACAGTGACGAAGGACGTGACCAGATCCTGGCGGATTACCAGGCTATCCTCGATGAGGTAGCGGCGGGTTTGGAGCCCTATTTTGACGTGGTGCCGGAAGCCGGCATCGAAGTTCAACGGATTCCGGAATTCAAGGAAAAAACCGCACCGGGCGCCTATTACCAGCCACCGGCAATGGATGGATCGCGGCCCGGGGTTTTTTACGCAAATCTTTACGATATAAAGGCCACCCCACGTTATAGTATGAGAACGCTCGCCTATCACGAAGGCACTCCGGGGCACCACTTCCAGTTGGCTATTCAACAACAGCAGAAAAAACTGCCATTTTTCCGGCGTATTATCCCTGCGATTGCCTATTCAGAAGGTTGGGCGCTGTATGCGGAGCGCCTGGCCTGGGAACTCGGTTTCCAGGCTGACCCCTACGACAATATCGGCCGACTGCAGGCTGAATTATTCCGTGCCGTCCGGTTGGTCGTGGATACGGGAATTCACTACGCGCGCTGGAGTCGTGAGCAGGCCATCGATTACATGAGCAGTAATACCGGCATGGCCGAAAGTGACGTGGTCGCCGAGATAGAGCGCTACTTCGTGATGCCGGGCCAGGCCCTGGCGTACAAGGTGGGTATGACCAAGTTTCTGGAACTGCGCGATCTGGCACGCGCCGAACTCGGTGACAGGTTCGATATCCGCAAATTCCATAACGTGATTTTGACCAATGGCTCGGTGCCATTGGACATCCTCGAGGACATTGTCAAACAGTATATTGCCAACGAGAAAGCGGGGTAGGACAGCTCCACCGCGTTGCGGGCTAAACCGCTGGAGGGTCAGCGCTGGCCGTAGCCGGGCTGCGCACATGATTACGCAGCCCGGAAGCAGTGCATGGGACGTGTTTACGGCGCCGGGATTACTCCGGCCACGGGTCTGTCATCAACATGTCGACGACTTCGCCACCGGCATCGAGGATGACTGCGAACTGTCCGCCCTTCTGCATTGCGGGAACAAACCTGAGCAGATCGATATCACCGCCGTGGCGGTTGACCAGATGGTCAATTGCCTGGCCTGAATCCGGGTTTTTGCCATGCAAATCACCCAGTGGCCGGGAATTCTGCAGCGCAAGTTGTTTTCTTTCGGTATACAGACTCCAGAATTCAGGCCGGAACTGCAGATCGGGTTTACCTTCGAACATGACCTCGTGCAGCAGTTTTTGATACGCGGCAGGATCTGAAGGCATATTTGCAAACAACAGGACAGGCCCCGTCAATGGTTTGGCGAGGAATTTCGGCTCCGTGATCCGCGCCAAGTCCACATCACGTCGGGACAGGACGTCAAACCGGTCGACGGTGTACACCATGAAATAGGGTCTGTTCTGGTAAAGTGACAGCGTGCCCCAGGCGACGGACGCGATCTGGATGAGACTTATGACAACCAGGTCAAATAACAGGCCGCGTTTGCCTGCCGAGTATACGAGCCATGTCATGGCCGGCCCGATGAGGACCGCGCAAAGGGTCAATGCCAAGGCGAATTTACCGCTTTCCTCAAATTGTCTGAAAGGGTAGGGATACCATGCCAGGAAAATCAGGCAAGCGAGTACGCCAAGTAGCAGCAGGCTTGGCCAGAGATGGATTAATGCGGCGCGTGACCTTGTCATCGCAGTGCCGGGCTAGGCAGCAGTCGAATCATTTTCCCGGGCAAAAATCTCGATCGTGGCAACGGGTTTTTTGTCATGGTTGGTTTTCGACTCCGACTGCCGGTGCAGGAACGCCAGTGCGAAACCGGTCGCCATCAAAAATAATGCAATTAGTATGGCAATGAAATTATTGGATTTGAAACGTGATTCCATGAGGCTTCAAAGACCGGTTGACAGTGCGTTAGTATAGCAGTGCATTATCGGGAATTCCGGGGACAGTTCAAGAAGTGTTTGTGTGAGTTGCGGTATGGAATGAACATTGATGGGGACTGCAGATGAAAAAAATACTGATCACAGGCGCCAGTCGGGGTATCGGTCTGGAGTTGTGCCGACAACTGGTGGCGCGTGGCGAGGAAGTCATTGCGGTTTGTCGCACCGGCAACAGTGCTTTGAGGTCGTTGAACCTCCGTGTGATAGAAGCAATTGACGTCGCAACGAACGAATCTATGTCCAAACTTCGTGATCAACCGGGTCTGGAAAATCTGGACTGGTTGATCAACAACGCCGGTATCCTGTCGGTTGAAAACCTCGACAGTCTCGATTTTGGCGCCATGGAACGACAATTCCAGGTCAATACACTGGGCCCCTTGCGTGTTACTTCGACCTTGTTACCGAGGCTCCGCGCCGGATCAAAAATTGCCATCGTGACCTCCCGCATGGGTTCGATCGGTGATAACACATCGGGTGGTTATTATGGCTACAGGGTCTCCAAGGCGGCGGTCAACATGGTTGGTATGACTTTGGCGCGTGATTTGCAGAAACGGGATATTGCGGTCATTTTGCTACATCCCGGAATGGTCGCAACGGACATGAGCGGCGGTCGGGGGATACCACCGGAACAGTCCGCGCGCGGCCTGATTCAGCGTATGGACGCATTGGATATGGGCCACACCGGCAGCTTCAGGCACGCCGACGGCCAAGAGTTGCCCTGGTAAGTATTTGCCGGTTCCGTTATTGCGGGTATGCCACCCGCGCCATGCGTTCTAGGCAATCTGCTTTTGCGGCGGTGCGCCGACGCGTTGCAAGGCCTCCGACAGTTGTTTCCAGCGCTGTTCGGCTGTGCCCGTGTAGCCGACCGACAAGCGGACCAGTCCCGGTGAAATATGGGCCGCAGTCTTGTCCGCTTCGGTCAATTCACTTGAAGTGCTGCTGCCGGAACAGGACATCAAGGTATCGAAGTAGCCGAGACTGACCGCGACGAATCCAAAGTGGTATTTGTTCTGTAGCAGGTCCAGCAGCTCGTTAGCGGTTTCCACGCTGCCCATATCCATCGTCAGGATGCCGCCATAGCCATAATCCGGGCAGTGCAACCGGCTCATCAGGGCGTGGTCCGGATGCCCTGGCAGGCCCGGGTAGCCGACCGTCACGCCCATCGCGTGCAAACGTTCGGCAAACAGCTGGGTGCGATGACCGTGTTCGGCCATTCTCAATGGCAGGTGCGGTATGCGCAGGCTGATGTCAAAGGCGACCTGCGGGTCCATGGTCGGGCCGAGAATCATCAGCATGCCGGTATGCAGGTCCATTAACTGGTGGATGAAGTCGGCATCGGCGCAAACGGCGCCGGCGATATGGTCCGAGGCGCCGCTGATGAACTTGGTCATGCTGTGCACCACGATGTCCGCGCCCAGTTTGATCGGGCTCAGGATCAGCGGGCTGAAGGTGTTGTCAACGACCAGCTTGATGCCGTAGCGTTTTGCGATGGCGCTCAAGCGCGGGATATCGGCAATCCGCAGCGTGGGATTGGCCATGCTCTCAGCGTAGAGCACGCGAGTCCGCGGGGTGATCGCCGCTTCGACCGCATCGAGATCGGTGATGTCAACCAGCGTGGTGGTAATCCCCGTTTTTCGCGGTAACAGGTCGTGCAGCAAGGCATAGGTTCCGCCGTAGACCGCGTTTGAAGACACGATATGGTCACCTGCGTCGCATAGTTGCATCAGGGTTGCAGAGATGGCCGACATGCCACTGGCGGTGCAATACGCCGCCTCGGTCCCCTCCAGGGCGGCCAACTGTTTGCCGAGGTTATAAACCGTCGGATTGAAGTGCCGTCCATAAAGATAGCAACCGCCCTGATCGGGTCCCTTCTTGCCGCCAAAAATTTCCGGCATGGTGTTCGAATGCATCACGGTGAAAGTCGTGCTGGCTTCCACCGACATGTTCACACCGCCATGTTCGCCGAACTCGTGGCGTGTCCTGGCAAGTGTCTCAACGGGGTTTCGGTTTTTCATTTGCTGAACACCTGTGGTGCCTCCTGGATAATGGTCTGGTCACGAACCGGACCCGGTT
>JBFZEL010000263.1:0-12481 GCA_041306925.1 Lysobacterales bacterium | reverse complement strand
GTTACGGCAAGAGTACCGTGTCGATCACATGGATCACGCCATTGGAGGTCAGGATATCGGTGATGATGACCTGAGCGTCGTTGATGTAGACTTTGCCATCCATGACCTTGATCATGACCTTCTGGCCCAGGACGGTTTCAGCTTCGCTGAGGGTCACCACATCCGCTGCCAGTACCTGGCCGCTCACCACGTGGTAGAGCAGGATGTCGGTCAATTGCTGCTTGTTTTCCGGTTTGAGCAAGCTGTCGATCGTTCCGGCCGGTAACTTGGCGAAGGCATCGTCGGTCGGTGCAAAGACGGTGAAGGGGCCTTCTCCCTTGAGGGTTTCAACCAACCCAGCCGCTCCCAGGGCAGCTGCCAGGGTGGTGAAGCGTCCATCGGCAATTGCGGTTTCTACGATGTCGCTCTTGGGCAGCAGGACAGTATCAATCACGTGGATCACACCATTCGAGGCTTTGACATCGGTGATGATCACCTGGGCTTCGTTGATGTAGACTTTTCCCATATCAACTTTGACAGTCACCTTCTGACCCAACACGGTCTCAGCTTCCGTCAATGTCACCACATCCGCTGCCATGACCTTGCCACTCACAACATGGTAGAGCAGGATGTCGGTCAGCTTCTGCTTGTTTTCGGGCAGGAGCAGGCTGTCAAGCGTACCGGCCGGAAGTTTGGCGAAGGCGTCATCGGTGGGGGCGAACACGGTGAAGGGACCTGCACCTTTAAGCGTTCCAACCAGATCAGCAGCGCCCAGCGCAGCGGCCAGGGTCGTGAAGCGGCCATCGGCGACAGCGGTATCGACGATGTCCATCTTCTTGGCGTACCCCGCAAGCGCGCTGGCGGATAAGCCAAGTACAATCAGTAGTACAGACAAAGTTGTGGTGAAGCGTTTCATGTTTCTCTCCAGTTGGTTGATATTGAGAATGTATTGTATAGTATTTATATATTAAAGTCTATACAAATATTATACAAATGGTGAGATTTGGTCAATCGCTCCCCCGTGGTTCTCATACCGCGATGATGAACGCCGACATAATTAGCGAGAACCGAATCAGAATCGGGGTCAAAACCGGGGGGTCAGAACCGGTTCTATCATTCATGATGGTATTCATCCTTCCGTCATGAACAGAACCCAGGCTATTTCAATATCATCTCGTGTTGGAAGAGTCTGCAACTGTTTGCATCAGCGGGCGGAGGTTATAATGCCGCTTTGCCTGGCCGGTATGGCCGTGATCCGATAGCGGGAAATCATATGATTGCTGAAAAAGACAAGGTCGTAACCTTTCATTACACGTTGAAAAATGCCGCGGGCGAGCAGATGGAAACATCCCGTGACAAACAACCGATGAGTTACCTGCACGGCGCGAACAACATCATCAGCGGGCTTGAAAAGGCCATTAAGGGACACGTGGTCAACGATGCGTTCAGCGTCACCGTGGAACCTGAAGAAGCCTATGGTGTGCGGAATGAAAAGAATGTTCAGCGGGTGCCGATGAAACGTCTGAAAGGTATCGGAAAAGTTCTCCCCGGACAGGTGCTCACCCTGCAGACCAACAAGGGCCAGGTGCAGGTGACGGTGCTGAAAGTCGGTCGCTTCAACGTCGACGTGGACGGCAACCACCCGCTGGCCGGCAAGTCACTGACCTTCGATGTCGAGATAACCGACATCCGTGACGCCAGCGAAGAAGAGCTTACACACCGCCACGTACACGGCCCGGGTGGTCATCAACACTAGCAACAACGGCGCATCGCATCACCCAAATTGGACCCGCCTAAACTCTCACTCGTGCTGACCCCGTTGTTCCGAGACACGAATGTGGCGAGTTGATCCCGCGGCGTCAACGGATTTTAGTACAGCGCGGAAACAACAAGAAGTACAACTTTTGCGTATTTGAAATACGGAAAAGTTAATTTTGCTTGCCTGATGGCTGGTCGAATGCTAACTTTTCCGTATTTGAAACACGGGAAAGTTAGAGACAATGCCCCTTCATCTCGTCGGCGAAACCATCGACAAGACCCGCAGCCACTATCTGGCGGAGACGGGCAAGCTCGTCCAGTTGATGCGGGGCATCTATGCCGATGCCGCTGACGATATCGATCAGACCGTCCTCGCACATGCCGTCCGCATTGGCCGCTACCTCTATCCCAATGCCTATCTCTCGGCGGCCAGCGCCGTTCTGCTGGGGCCCAACCGCGACGGTCGCCTCTACCTGACCGGGCCGCGCGTGCAGCGCACGCGTCTCCGGGCCCTTGAAATCGTTCAGAACAAGGCTCCGGCGAAACCCTCTCTCGCTTCCGCCGCCGTTGCCGACAGCCTGGGCGAGTTCTCCGTCAATGTGTCCTCGATCCGCCAGAGGTTTCTGGAGGCCTTTCGCCTGCGCAGCGAACATGCCGCGTCCATCGATGCAGCGACGCGCGAGGCCATCGCCGCCCGTCTCGTTGAGGAGTACGGAGGTCCGAAGGCCGCTAGCGACGCCGTATGGGCGCTGGCCCGTGCAAACGACTGGTACCGCGAGGGCGAGGGGGCCGAGAAGTTCTTGCTGCGCGGCCCCCCGATTGCATTCGCGCGCAACGAGGCTGCGTTCGCCTTGACCGTGGCATGGCACGGCCTGCCCATCGGCACCCTCGTTCACGACGGCTTTGAATGGCGGTGGTCGCAGACAGGCAGCGGCACGCCTGTGCCGCCAGTCATTCGCCAGACGAAGCCGGGCACGCTGCCGCCCTTCGTGGTCTCTCTTCTCCCGGAAGGTTGGCTCAAAAGCGTCCTGCACGACCGCGAAGAACGGGCCATGCTTCGCTCGGGCAGGCGTTACATGTCCAACATCACGATGGCCGAGAACGCGAACGAGATTGCAGCCCTGCCGCGCGATGCACTCGTAACGCCGCTCGCCGACCATACGGCAGCGGGCGTGTTCACTGGCACTTACGCTGGGCCCGGTCGCAGCGCGATGGAGCAGGACTTCGAGCGCAACCTCGCCACGATCTACAACCGTGCTGATACGCCGCGCCTCTCCGGCGTGCAGATCAAGGCACCGATGACGCTTGACCCGGACGGCAGGCTCTCACCGAGTATCGGTACGCCGTTCACTAACATCCTGAAGCCCGCAGGGACCAGCGGCTTCGAGGCCTTGCCGCTGGTCGAATGGATCGGCCTTGCCCTCGCACAGGAGGCCGGGTTCATGGTTCCGGCAACCGCCCTGATCGCGATGCCTGACGGCATGCCTCCGGCGCTTCTGGTCGAGCGCTTCGACATTCGTACGGATGCGAATGACCAGCGACTGCTGGCGATGGAAGACCTTTGCTCGGTACTCGACCTAACGCCTGCGGCCAAGTACGACGGCACTATCGAACGTGTGGCGCGTGCCCTGCGAGGCTTGTCTACATCGCCCGTTGAAGACCTCCTGATTCTAATGCAGCGCGTCGTGTTCGCCTGGCTCATCGCCGACGGCGACATGCACCTCAAGAATTTGGCCGTTCTGAAGATCGCCGAGCCCGGCAATCCGGCCTTCCGCAGTGTTCGCCTTGCGCCCGTCTACGACACGCTGACGACCCGGGTCTTTCCCCGCCTTGAAAATGACCGCATGGCGCTGAAGCTAAACGGCAAGGATGAGCGCCTCAAGCGGGCTGACTTTCTCGCGGTCTCTGCGAGTGCCGGACTTCGGGCGTCGGACACCAATGCCGCTATCGACGACGTTCTGGACCGGATGCGGGCTGCCGTTGCCGCAATCACGTTGCCCTTGCTTCCCGGCTACGGGCCGTCCGGCGAGGCTGCCGTGACCCGAACGCTTGAGATATGCCGGGAACGGATTGACAAGTTCTCATGACCGGGCGCGCCGCGCCTGTCCTTGGCAATTGCTCCATGCATCGCTTGGAAGCGCCTATTCTTGGTGCTCTACCTCCTGCAACCCCGCCCTAGGCACCCGCGCCGGCCTGTACCCGCCACAGGCCCGCGTACAAACCATCGCTTGCCACCAATTCTGCATGTTTACCGGTTTCGCGGATACGACCCTGGTCGAGTACATAAATCCGGTCGGCGGAAACGATGGTCGACAGGCGATGGGCGACGACCAGCGTGGTCCTGCCCTGGGTGATGACCTGCATGGAACGCTGGATGGCGGCTTCGGTCTCGTTGTCGACGGCGGAAGTCGCCTCGTCCAGTATCAGTACGGGCGGGTCTTTCAACACCGCGCGGGCGATCGAAATACGTTGTCTTTGACCACCGGACAGCTTCTGCCCGCGTTCACCGACGATGGTGTCGTAACCCTCGGGCAGTTGCAGGATGAATTCATGCGCCTCGGCGGCTTTGGCCGCCGCCTCGATATCCGCCTGGTCCGCACCCGCTCGGCCATAGCCGATATTCTCGGCGACACTGCCGTGGAACAGGAAGACATCCTGGCTGACCAAACCGAACGCCCTGCGCAGGTCGGGGATCCTGAGGTCGGCCAGATCGGTGCCGTCGAGCCTGATGCAACCACCGGTCGGTGCATAAAAACGCAACAGCAGTTTCATCAGCGTGCTCTTGCCGGAACCGGTCTGACCGACAACCGCTATGGTTTCACCCGGGGCGATGACCATGTTGATGTCACGCAGCACCGCAGCGCCATTGGCATAGTCGAAGTCGACGTTTTCAAACCTCAGCTCACCCTTGACCTCACCGACCGGCAATGCCGTCGATCCGCCGCGGGTTTTCACCGGCACTTCGATCAGGTTGAGAATACGCCGGGTGGACGCCATCGCGCGCTCGAACAGGTCGACGGTCTCCGCCAAACGGGTCAATGGCCACAACAGTCTTTGCGTCAGGAAAACCAGCACGCTGTAGGCGCCCGCGTTCAGTTGCCCGTCCAGCGTCAGTTTGCCGCCGTAGATCAGGGTCGCGACAAAGCCGGCCAGGATGGCCATGCGGATGATCGGGATAAACGCCGAACTGACGCGGATGGCGCCACGGTTGGCAGCGACGTAATCGCGGCTCTCCTGCTGCAGTTTTTCGAGTTCGTGCCCTTCGCGGGTGAAGCTCTTGATGGTTGCGATACCGGAAATGTTATTGGCGAGACGGGTGCTGAGCAGGCCGACTTTCTCGCGCACGCTGGCGTACAGCGGTTGCGCCCGGCGCTGGAACCAGAAAGCGCCGAGCAGGATGACCGGTACGGGGGTGAAAGCCATCAGGGCGATTTGGGGTGACACGTAGAAAAATACCGCGCCAACGGCGATGACCGACGTGGCCACCTGGATCAGGGCATTGGCGCCGCCGTCGAGAAACCGTTCCAACTGGTTGACATCGTCATTCAGGATCGCCACCAGTCCGCCGGTGGAGGTGTCTTCAAACCACGCCATGTCCAGGTCCTGCACGTGGCCGTAGGCGTCCATTCTCAAATCGTGCTGCAGGCTTTGTGACAGGTTGCGCCACTTGATCAGCAACAGGTATTCGAACAGCGACTCGAACCCCCACACCAGGATCGTGATGCCGCCGAGGAAAAGCATCTGGTGGAACGGTTCCAGGATGCCGAATTCGGCGAGAAAGGATTGCCGCTGACGCACCACGACGTCGATGGCCATGCCGATGAGGATCTCCGGCATCACGTCGAACAGTTTGTTCAGCACCGAATACAGTGACGCCAGCCAGACCTGCCGGCGGTGTCCGCGCGCATAGCGCATCAAGCGCATGAGTACGCTGGCGGAAGAGGAAATATCTGTCATCTGCGCGGTTTTACAGCAAATGCCGCAAGTCGGGAAGGTATTTTTCCAGTGAACCGGTGTTGAAAACCACCACTTTTTCGCCCGCCCTGATCAGCCCGTCATCGTACAGGCGTGGCAATGCGGCGAGGCAGGCCGCGCCTTCCGGGCACACCCACCAGCCCTTGTCCTTCCAGACATCACTGAGTGCACGGTGCAGGTCATCCTCGGCGACACCGATGGCCGCCCCGCCTGATGCGCGGATGATTTCCAGCACCTTGAAATGGCCGACACCACCCGGAACGTTGACGCCGTAGGCCAGGGTCACGCCGGCTTCAACCGGTGCGACCTCGGCAGCGCCGCTGGCAAAGGCCTTGACCAGGGGTGGCGTGTTCTCACTTTGCACACAGACCATCCTGGGACGACGCCCGTCGATCAACCCCAGCGCTTCCAGTTCGTTCCAGGCTTTCCACATCCCCAGCACACCGGTGCCGCCACCGGTTGGGTAGATCACCACGTCGGGCAGGCTCCATGCGCCCCCTGCGACTGCCGGTTCCGCCAGTTCCAAACCGAGGGTCTTTTTACCGTCGATACGCCAACCGGGTTCCTGGAAGGTGGCCACGCTGAAATAGCCTTTATCCAGCCATTTTGCCTTCAGCAGCGCACCGGCTTCGCGGATCGTGCCCGTGACCAGTTCAAGATGAAATCTGTCCGAACGGTTGGCCAGTGCCGCCACCCTGCCGAGTATCGGCATCGGCGTGTTGTCCGGCATGGCGACAACAACTTCCATGCCCGCCGCATCCGCGTACTCGCACAGGCTGTCACCCGCATTGCCCTGGGTCGGTACGGCCAGTTTTTTGATACCGGCCCGGTGCGCCATCGAGACGGTCATGGCCATGCCGCGGTCCTTGAAGCTCTGCGTCGGGTTGGCGCCGAAACCCGGGTGCGCCTTGCCTTCATCCTTTACCAGCAAGGTAAAACCGAACTGCCGCGCCAGCGGGTGATCGCTGTAGTCGAGCAGCGGGGTATGGCCCTCGCCCAGGTTGAATATGTGCGGCTGGTCAGCGGGGTTGTTGATATCCAATGGCAACAGACCGCCAAAGCGCCACATGTCGTTGCGTTCGGGCCGGTACCAGGACTGCAGCGGCTGTTCCACTTGCAGACGCTCGAGGTCCATGACGATTTCGACCGGGCTGGCGTCGGCCGGGCACAGGTTCATGACCTTGTCGGCGGGATACACCGCACCGCAGCGGGTGCATTGCAAGTGGGCAACGAGACTCATGGCTTTAACCACCGGGGAAATAATGATGGTTAGTGTAAAAGGTTCACACCGGACGCGCCATGTACTTTAATCGGTCATCCGTGACATCAGCGGGCTTGGGGGACAAGCAGGGTACCCACGCCCGGTGCGAAGGCAAAGGGTAACAATACTGGCGCGAAAAACATACAACAATCTGGCATCCGGGACAAAAATGCCCAACAAGCTTATTGATTGATCAGAAACGGTGAACAGGGCCTCATCAATCACCGAGATTGACGAGGCTTGCCTGGACCCACCAGGGCCGACTGGGGCTAGAACCTGCCGCTTTGAAAGTCTTCAAATGCCTGCAGAATTTCCTCGCGGGTGTTCATGACAAATGGTCCGCCACGCGCAACGGGTTCACGCAGCGGTTGTCCGGAAACCAGCAGGAAACGGCTCTTTGCCGTTGCCGCCCTGGCCGCGACACGCCCGCCATCACCCAGGATTCCCAGCGTCCGTTTGCGGAGCTGTTGGCGGTGCTCGCCAACCAGCAGTTCACCTTCGATGACAAAGATGAAGGTGTTGCTGCCGGTTTTGACGGATTGTTCGAAAGCCTGCCCGGCAGGCAGCGTGACATCCATGTAGATGGGCTCGACGTAACTGTTCTGCACCGGTCCGCGGGTGCCTTCGTCGGTGGTGCCGGCAATCACCCGGATGCTGGTGCCGTCAGCACGCACCTCCAGCGGCACCCTGGCAGGCGGGAACTCCTGGTAGCCCGGGCTGGACATCTTGGCCGAGGCGGGCAGGTTGACCCAGAGCTGGAAGCCCATCAACAGGCCGTCTTCCTGCTCGGGCATTTCAGAATGCACGATACCCCGGCCAGCGGTCATCCACTGCACACCGCCCGGTTCGATGACGCCCTCGTTACCGGCGCTGTCCTTGTGCCGCATGCGGCCTGCCAGCAAGTAGGTGACGGTTTCGAAACCGCGGTGCGGGTGGCTTGGAAAACCGCCGATGTAATCATCCGGACGATCCGATTCAAACGCATCCAGCAGCAGGAAAGGATCCAGCACATTCAGTGCCTGCGTGCCGATGATGCGGGTCAGTTTGACCCCGGCGCCGTCGGAGGCCGGCTGCCCGGCCGTTGTAGTCAGCAGTTCCCTGACCTGGATTTTCGGGTTGTTCATGTTCAGTTGCGGCCTTGCGCACGGTTATCGAGTGAAAAAGCGCCGGCGCCCAGGGCGACGATCATCAGGAAGCCGCCGGCGATGGAAACGTTCTTCATGAACATGATCATCTGCATCTGGTCGCTAAAATCGGCGTGGAACAACAACCCGGACAACAGCGTGAAACCGGCCAGCAGAAAAGCCGCGATACGTGTTTGCCAACCCAGCATAACGGCCAGTCCACCGAGGATTTCCAGTGCGATGACCAGCGGCAGAAGCCCGCCGGGGACACCCATGGCCTCCATGAAGCCCTGCGTGCCGGCATAACCGGATATCTTGTTGATTCCGGAAGTAACAAACATCAGTGAGAGCAGTACGCGCGCCACCGGAGCGGCAAAAGATTGCAGTGTGTTCAGTTGCAGTGTGTTCATAGGGTTCTCCTCTTGCTGGTTAAATTGACTGGGAAAATACTAACTGTTGTCTTTATCACGATAAATAACAATAATTGCAAATTATTATTCACAATATCGGAACAATAAGAATGGGGCAACTCGAAGACATGCGTATATTCGTCCGTGTCGTGGAAGCCGGCGGCGTGGGCAAGGCGGCCGATCAGCTGGGCCTGGCCAAGTCCGGTGTCAGCCGTAGCCTGGTGTCGCTCGAAAACCGCTTGGGTGTGCAGTTGATCAACCGCACCACGCGGCGGATCAGCCTGAGCGGGGTGGGCCGCGAGTATTACCAGGCCGCGGTCAAGCTGATCGGCGATATCTCCGAACTGGACGCATTGGCCGCAAACGCGGAGACCTCGCTGCAGGGTCAACTCAGGCTGGCGGTGCCATTGTCATTCGGTCTCTGTCACCTGTCCGCGGCCATCGATGAGTTTGTCCGCGCGCACCCCGGTCTGACTTTTGATATCGACTTTTCGGACCGTCTCGTCGATCTCGTTGAACAGGGTGTGGACCTTGCCATCCGCATCACCGCCCTGAAGGATTCCAGTTTCAAGGCGCGCCGCATCTGTCCGATCCGTTTGAAACTTTGCGCCAGCCCTGCCTACCTCGAAGCGCACGGCACGCCGCTGACGCCGGACGACCTGAAACGGCACGCCCTGCTCGGCTACAACATCGGTGCGGGGACAGTGCTGAAACTGAAGGATCCGCAGGGCAACGAGCACCTGCTACAAACATCGTCACGGATGGTGGCCAATAACGGTGATTTCCTGCGCGACATGGCTGTGGCCGGTCACGGCATCGTTTTGCTGCCCACTTTTATCGCCTGGCAAGCGCTGGCCAGTGGTGCGCTGAAACCGGTGCTGGAGACGCACCTTCCCGCCCAACTGAGCGCGTGGGCCGTCTACCCGCAAACCCGCTACCTCTCGCAGCGCGCCAGGGTGTTTATCGATTTCCTGATCGACCGGTTCGGCGAAACGCCTTATTGGGAACAGGCTTAACGGCCGCCGCGCTCTGCTAGTGCCAGGATGGTATTAATCAGAGCTTCCCAAATGTTACGATCCTGTTCCTGCGCAAACTGATGGATGATCAATGAAGGTTAATGGCGTCCCTTACCGCTCGATCTGGCTGAACAGTAACGGCTGGGCGGCAGACATTATCGATCAGACCCGCCTGCCGCATGCGTTCGTGGTCAGGACGCTGGTCTCGCTTGAGGACGCAGCCGAGGCGATCAGTGTCATGCAGGTCCGGGGCGCACCGTTGATCGGCGCGACCGCCGCCTACGGAATGGCGCTGGCGATGCGCGTGAACGCCTCCGATGAGCATCTCGAAGAAGCCGCCGGAATCCTGCTGGCCACGCGGCCCACGGCCGTCAACCTGCGCTGGGCTTTGCTCCGCGTGCAACGTGAACTGGCAGACGTGCCCTGCGCCGGGCGGGCGGTAAAAGCCTATGCCCTGGCCGCCGAAATCTGCGCTGAAGACGTTGCCATCAACCACGCGATCGGCCGTCATGGGCTGGCCGTCATCCGCGAGATCTGGCAACAAAAACCCATTGGTTCAAAAGCCTTGCACATCCTTACCCACTGCAATGCAGGCTGGCTGGCCACGGTTGACTGGGGCACGGCGCTGTCGGTTATCTACCAGGCCCATGACGATGGCATCCCGGTGCACGTGTGGGTGGATGAAACCCGACCGCGTAACCAGGGCGCGGCCCTGACCGCGTGGGAACTGAAATCCCACGGTATACCGCACGATGTGATCGTCGACAACGCCGGCGGTCACCTGATGCAGCGCGGCCAGGTGGATATCTGTATCACCGGCACCGACCGTACCACTCGCGTTGGTGACGTCTGCAACAAGATCGGCACCTACTTAAAGGCGCTGGCGGCGTTTGATAACCATGTGCCGTTTTACGTGGCCCTGCCCGGACCGAGCATCGACTGGCAGATGACCGACGGCGTCAACGGCATACCCATCGAGCAGCGGGACGCTATCGAGGTAACCCACGTGGCGGGCAAGAACTCGGCCGGCCAGGTCGAGTCCGTGCAGATCACCCCCGATGGCGTGACCGCCTGCAATTACGCATTCGATGTCACGCCGGCCCGGCTGGTCACCGGTCTGTTCACCGAGCGCGGTGTCTGCGCGGCCACCGAGGCCGGTTTGCTGGGTCTTTATCCTGAACAAGGGGAGACGTTCCAATGACAGAGAAATTACGCCAACAACTGATCGAGACGGCCATCGCCATGAACGCTGGCGGTTTGAACCAGGGCACTTCGGGTAACCTCAGCGTACGTTGCGGGGCCGGTTTCCTGATAACACCTGCGAGTATGGATTACGCCGGAATGGCGACGGATGACATCGTGCAGATGGATCTGGATGGCCGCGACCAGGGTCTGCGCAAGCCCTCGAGCGAGTGGCGTTTTCACGCGGCGATATATAAGCATCGCGCCGAAGCCAATGCCGTCCTGCACGCCCACCCGGTCAACTGTTCGGCTTTGGCTTGTCTGAACAAGGGTATTCCCGCGTTTCATTACATGGTCGCGGTGGCCGGTGGCCGGGATATCCGCTGCGCGGACTATGCCACCTTTGGCACTGCCGAGCTTTCCGGGTCCGTCATCGAGGCGCTGCGTGACCGCAAGGCCTGTTTGATGGCCCACCACGGCCTGACGTGTATCGAGAGAGACCTGCCGCGCGCACTGGCCCTGGCCATCGAAGTCGAAAACCTGGCGAACGTCTATTGCCGCATCCTGGCAATCGGTGAAGCAGAAATTCTCCCGGACAGTGAAATGGACAGGGTGCTGGAGAAGTTCAGCCATTACCGCGTGTAGGTGCGCTGATGTTTTTACATTGTTTCGGACGACCGGGATTGCGCCTGCTTGCAACCCCCGGATTTGGGTTGCATTTGATTTGATTCAATGCGCCACGCGATTTTCAGAAGCAAAAAAACGTGCGCTGACGTATACTTATAAGATGTTCGCTGAACATCCATCTCTTCGCCGGTTTATTTATAAAAGTCTTTAAATAAGAACCAGATATGCCCCCGAACCGATCGCTGTTCAGCCTGTTCGCGGAGAAGTCATATGCACAAGCCAGCCCCCTACAAGGAAATTTGCGATCCTTTCTATCGCTATACCCGTGGCGTTCTTTACTTCGATGAAGAACGTTTCAGTTTCACCGCACACCGTGTGCCCTACCAGGAACTCGACAGCAAGACTTGGGAAACGGAACAGGCGTTTGCGGAAGACTACCGGAGGATGGTCGCAAAGAAGTATACGATTGAAGAGACCCTGCCTCACTAGCCAATCCGCACCGCAAGTCTGCCAGCCGTTTGCAAAAAAACCGTCCTGATTGCATCAGGGGGAGTTGCCGGCGGCGTTGCTGTCATCCGCAAGCTGCACCCAGCCCGAACATTGCACCAGTATCCTGGATGATGGCGCAATGTTCGGGCTAGCGCAGGACTGATTTCAGTTTCTGCAGCAACAGGTCGGCATGTTCTTTGGCGAACACCAGCGGCGGGCGGATTTTCAGAATGTTGTCAAATTGACCGGTGCTGCCGATCAGAACTCCGTGCTGCCTGAGCAGGTCGACGGCCCTGGCGGTTTCGCCGGTGGCCGGTTCACGGCTGGTCCTGTCACGCACGAGATCAATACCGATGAACAGACCGCTGCCCCTGATATCCCCGATCAGCGGGGTTTCAGACGCGAGGTCGGCTAAGCCCTCCAGCAGGTACTGGCCGGTCTCCAGCGCATTGGCCTGCAAACCCTCCTGTTCGATGACTTCGAGCACGGCAAGGGCCGCGGCGCAGGCGACCGGGGTGCCGCCAAAGGTGTTGAAGTAATGTGAATGCCGCGCAAAGGCGTCGACGATTGCGGTGGTTGTCACCACGGCCGAAACCGGGTAGCCATTACCCATGGGTTTGCCCATGGTGGCGATATCCGGTTTGACCGCGTGCTTTTCAA
>JBFZEL010000262.1:0-7235 GCA_041306925.1 Lysobacterales bacterium | reverse complement strand
GCGTTGATGTTGGTCATGATCTTTTGGCCAAGGTCTTCAATGACGGTGTTCAGCCAGTCGGGCCGCCTGGCTTTTTTGCGTATGGTTTCCTGCCACTGCGGATCCTGCTGATTGAGCAGGTCGTCGAGGAATATGGGCTCACAGAGACTGACGTGGGCCTCGCCGTAATTGTGCCTGAGGATGCCGAAAATCTTGCCGAGATCCGAGAATTTTTCCGAGCGCTTGGTCTTTCCGGACAATTCCGTCGTGTAACTGTCACCTTCCACCAGACGCTCATAGCCGATATAGACCGGCTGAAACATGATCGGCCTGACGGGCGCATTCAGGTAGCTGCGCACCGACATCGCCAGCATACCTGCCTTGGGCGTCAACAACCGCCCGGTGCGGCTGCGTGTGCCCTCGATAAAATATTCAATCGAGACGCCCTGGGTCTGGATCATGCTGAGGTATTCATAGAAAACTGTCGAATACAGTTTCTGGGAACGAAAGGACCGGCGCAGAAAAAACGCGCCGCAGCGTCTGGCCAGCGGGCCGACGAGCGGCAGGTTCAGGTTGATGCCTGCGGCGATATGCGGTGGAATAAAACCGTGTTCATGCACCAGGTACGATACCAGCACGTAGTCCAGGTGACTGCGGTGACAGGGTACGTAGATGACCTCGTGACCCAGGGCGTGGTGTTGCAGCCCTTCGAAATAGTTGACCTTGATGCCTTTGTAAATCCTGTGCCAGAGCCACGCAACCAGGATCTCCGCGATAACGATGGCTGAATAGGAATAATTGGCTGCGATTTCACGGACGTATTTTATCGCCTGGCGGCGTGCCTGGTCGCGCGGGATGCCTGCTCGCCGCGCCTCTTCTTCAGTGGCGGCGCGCACGGTGGGCGAGTTGACGACCTGGTCGACCATGGTGCGGCGGTGTGACAGGTCGGGGCCGATGGCGGCGGTCCTGACACGCTTGAAATGGACCCTGAGTATGCGGGAAATTTTTCTGACGGCGACATTCTCGTCCAGACCTTCGGCCGCCAGTGCCTTCAGGGAGATCGGACGGCTGAACTGGATAAAGGTCTTGCGGCCATTGACCAGCGTGCTGAAAAGACGGCGAAGCCTTCCGCCGATCTCCCAGTTTTCCGTGAATATGACACGTGTCAGACCGCTGTCCTTGCTCGGTCTCTGGCCAATCAATATGGTTACCGGCACCAGTTGGATATCCAGTTCCGGATGCGCCCAGCTGTGTTCGATCAGCAGTTGCAGCATCCTGGAGTGCCGGCGCGGTTCCGGACTGCGGAAGAAAATCCCCGTAAGACGCTGTAACACGGCATAGGAGCGGGCCGGGACTCCCGCTATACCGGGCACCGGCAATAATGGCCGGGCCAGCTTTTGCTGTTCACAATACTGATCCAGGATCAACACGGAAGACAGGGCATACGAATCCATGACATAGCAGACGGGTTTGCCACTGTCGCCACCGGTTTTTCCATCCGGGTCTGCCTTGATGCGGGGTTTGACCCATAAATTGAGGATCGACCGCAGGAACAGGTACCAACGCAATTTTAGCTTGTCAGTCGGATTCAGTTCTGTGTCTTGCTTGCCCATGGTTTTAAATTTTGCTCAGCGGGACGCTATTCTAACTTGGATTTGTGAGCAGGCATAAAAAATCCGGGCAAGACACGAGGTCTGCCCGGAAAATCCGGCAGAGCCGGAGAGGACCGCTTAATTGGATATAATATAAAAAATATTAATCTATTAATTAGTTATGGGTGTATCGTAATGTTAAACATTAATAGTTGTCAACACCCCGAATGGAACCGGGGGCGTATTTTTACGATTAATCACGCCAAAAGTAAAGTTTCCCGCTATTGATCAGGGATTCATGAGGGCCCGGGCGATTTCGGACTGTATCGCTTCGGCGGCCGAGGCCGGATCGCTGGCCATGCGTATCGGTCGGCCGACGACGAGGTAATCCGCCCCGTCGCGAATCGCCTCGAAAGGGGTCATGACGCGTTGCTGGTCGTCATCGTTGTGGATGGGCCGGATACCGGGACACACCGTTATCAGCCTGGGGTCGGCGTGTTCGCGCAGGACGCTGACCTCGAGCCCGGATGAAACCACGCCGTCACAGCCGAGCGCCAGCGCGCGTCTTGCGCGTGATAACACCAGCGTGCGTGCATCGCACTGGAAGCCGAGGTCATCGAGATCACCCTGGTCGAGACTCGTCAACGCGGTTACCGCGAGTATCTGCATGCCACCCTTGGCATCAGCAGCGGCTTTGAGCATGCCGTCGTTGCCGTGCACGGTGCAAAAATCCACATCGTGAAGCGCCAGTTGCCGGACCGCAGCAGCCACGGTTGCCGGAATATCGAACAGTTTTAAATCGGCAAATATCTTTTTGCCCTTGCCCTTGAGTTCCGCCATCAGTTCAAAGTAGTGACCGGACAGGAACACTTCCAGTCCCAGCTTGTAAAACCCGACTGAATCACCCAGTCGGGAAATCAGCGCCCGGGCTTCCTCGAGGCCGGCGACATCGAGCGCGAAAATAAGGCGCTCGCGGTTGGGAATGCGGGTGTTAACGGTCGGCATGATGCGCCTCCTGGCTGTGATCGTGTTGCAGTAAAAACTCGCTGATACGGTGCCCCGTCTGCTGCGCGTCTTCCATGTGAAAATGATGGTGTCCCTGGCTCATGACGTGTGTGCAGTCAGCAATGGCCGACAGCCGTCTGCGTGCCATTGCCTCGCCAAAATGTTCGAAAATCGAACGAGAGGTTATCACCAGAACGGGCGCGCGGATAGCGGCGAGCAGGTCGAAATCTTCCAGCAAGGGCGCCAGTGGAACAAATGATGCGGCGTTGTCCAGCCAGCCGTGCAGACACATGACCTTCGGCGCCCCGGGCCGCGCCCAGTGCAGGCCTTTCAGCGTACCCCACGGGAGGTGGATGTCGATTGCCGCCGCTTTCACGAGCTGCTGAGGTTTGCGTAGGCCAGCACCAGCCACTTGGCGCCGGCCTGGCGAAAGTTGACCTGGACGCGGGCGTGCTCACCGGAGCCTTCAAAACTGATGACCGTGCCGCTGCCAAATTTCTTGTGCGTGACGGTTTGCCCGAGGCGAAATGGCCAGTCCTGTTTGATTGCGGCGGAGAATTTTGGATATTCGGGCGCCCTGGGGGCGACCCAGGGCCGCTGGATCTGCATACGCGGGCGGATTTCATTGATCAGGCCCGATGGGATTTCATTCAGAAAGCGCGACGGCCGGCAATGGCTTTCAGAGCCGAACATCCGCCTGACCTCGGCATGACTGAGGCAGAGCTGTTCACGCGCACGGGTGATGCCCACGTAACAGAGCCTGCGTTCTTCTTCGAGACGGCCGCCCGCTTCAATCAAGCTGCGCTGGTGGGGAAACAGACCATCCTCCATGCCGACGATGAACACCAGCGGAAATTCGAGACCCTTGGCCGAGTGCAGTGTCATCAATTGCACACAATCATCCCAGGCCTCGCCCTGCGTCTCGCCGGCTTCCAGCGACGCATGGCTCAGGAATGACTGCAGCGCGGTCATGCCGGCGTCCTCGTCTTCGGCAGGCAGGATAAATGCCGTTGCGGCGTTGACCAGTTCGCGCAGGTTCTCGACACGTGATTCCATTCTCTCATGGGGTTCTTTTTCGTAATGGCTCACCAGTTGGGTGTCGGTGATGAGACCCTGTACCTGGTTGCCCAGTGTCCAGTTTTCCATGCGCGCGCGCATATCGGCAACCAGGCTCATGAACCCGTTCAGCGCCGCAAGCGCCCGCGCGGGCAGCAGGTTTTGCCGCATGCATTCCTGCGCGGCCTGCCACATCGGCAGACTGCTTGCACGCGCCTGCAGACGCAGGGTCGAAAGGGTTTTCTGGCCGATGCCGCGGGTGGGGGTATTGATCACGCGTTCGAGCGCGGCGTCGTCATTCGGGTTCTGGATGAGACGCAGGTAAGCGAGCGCATCCTTGATTTCAGCCCGTTCAAAAAAGCGCTGACCGCCATACACGCGATAGGCTATGGATGCCTTGAGAAGGTATTCCTCGAACAGCCTCGATTGTGCGCTGGTGCGGTAGACGATGGCGACCTCGTCGGCGCGCCGGCCTTGCGCCAGCCACTGCCCGACCTGTTCCACGGTATAGCGGGCCTCATCCTGTTCATTGAAAGCCGAGTAAAGCGTGATGGGTGCGCCCTTGTCGTCGGCGGTCCAGAGTTTTTTGCCCATCCGGTCTTCATTGTGGGCAATCAGGGCATTGGCGGCTTCCAGGATAGTGCCGCTGGAGCGATAATTCTGTTCCAGCTTGACCACCTGTACGTCCTTGAAGTCACGCCGGAAATGTTGCACGTTCGCCACCTGCGCGCCGCGCCAGCCGTAAATTGACTGGTCATCGTCACCCACGACCAGGACACTGCCGTTTACCCCGGCCAGCATGCGTATCCAGGCATACTGGATGGAGTTGGTATCCTGGAATTCGTCCACCAGCAGGTGGCTCAGCCGCTTGCGGTAGTGATCCAGTAACGACGGATGATGCAACCAGAGTTCATGCGCGCGTAGCAGCAGGTCGGCAAAATCGACCAGGCCGGCGCGCTCGCAGCTGCCCTGGTAAAGCTCGTAGATCCGCACCCACTGGGCGGTGACGGGATTGCCCATGTGTTCGATGGCGTCCCACCGCTGGCCTTCGTCCTTACGCGCGTTGATGAACCACTGGGCCTGTCTTGCCGGCCATTGGGCTTCATCCAGACCTGCCTCGCTGATCAGGCGCCGGAGTATCCGGTACTGGTCGTCCGAATCGATGATCTGGAAATTTTCCGGCAGACCCGCCTCGGCCCAATGCATCCGCAGCAGGCGGTGGGCGATACCGTGAAAGGTTCCGATCCACATCGAGCGCACCGGGGTCTGCAGCAGGTTTTGCGCCCGTTCGCGCATTTCACCGGCCGCCTTGTTGGTGAACGTCACCGCCAGTATGCTGAGCGGCGAGACGTGCTCGACCTGGATCAGCCAGGCCAGGCGGTGGATCAGGACCCGTGTTTTTCCGCTGCCGGCGCCCGCCAGCACCAGCGTATGTTGCGATTCGGTCGTAACCGCTTCGCGCTGCGCTTCGTTCAGTTCATCCAGCAGGTGGGAAACATCCATCGGCTTCAGGTCCTGCCGGCCCTTAGCAGTTGCTCCCTGGCAATTGCGCGGTAGCCGATGTCACGCCGGAAAAAAGCGCCGTCCCAGTGGATGCTGTCGCAGCCGGAGTAGGCCGCTGCCGCCGCAGCTTCGACGTTACCGGCCATCGCACAGACACACAATACCCTGCCGCCGGCGGTCACGATATTGCCGTCCTTTAAGTGCGTGCCGGCGTGGAAAACCCGGCTGCCTGCCCGGCTTGCATTTTCCAGGCCTTTGATCACGTGGCCTTTTGCATAGCTGTCGGGGTATCCGCCCGCCGCCATGACCACACCTATGGCGGGCCGTGGATCCCATTGCACGGCCACTTCGTCAAGCTTGCCATGGACCGCCGCCAGGCAAAGCGAGGCTAGGTCCGACTGCAAACGCAGCATGATGGGTTGGGTCTCGGGATCGCCCAAACGGACGTTGAACTCGAGGACCCGGGTTTCACCATTGGGCGATATCATCAGGCCGGCATACAGAAAACCGGTAAATGGCATGCCCTGCGCGGCCATGCCCCGGATGGTCGGGCGTATGACGGTTGCCAGCGCGGTCTCGTGCAGCCTGGCGTCGATGACGGGTGCGGGCGAGTACGCGCCCATGCCGCCGGTATTGGGGCCAAGATCGCCTTCGTCCCGTGCCTTGTGATCCTGGCTGGTGGCCAGCGGCAGTATGTGTTCACCATCGGCCATGACTATGAAGCTGGCTTCTTCACCGCTGAGAAATTCCTCGATGACCACGCGGTGACCGGCTTTACCAAACGTGTTCCCCGCCAGCATGTCTCTGACGGCTGTTTCTGCTGCAGCAACGGTGCTGGCGATGATAACGCCTTTGCCGGCGGCAAGACCGTCCGCCTTGACGACAATCGGCGCACCATGTTTGTGGATAAAGGCGATTGCCGCGCCGATGTCGGTAAAATTCCCGTATGCGGCGGTGGGGATGCCGTGGCGCGCCATGAAATCCTTGGCAAAGGCCTTGGACCCTTCGAGTTGGGCGGCGGCGGCGGTGGGACCGAAACAGGCCAGGCCTTCCGCCTTGAACCGGTCAACGACCCCGGCTACCAGCGGTGCTTCCGGGCCGATAATGGTCAAGCCGATCTGCCGGGTTTTTGCAAATCTTACCAGCGCGTCGATGTCGTCGCTGGCCAGCGGCACGTTTTCCACCTTTGGCTCGAGCCCGGTACCGGCGTTGCCCGGCGCCACGTAGACAGTTTCAACCTGTCCTGATTGGGCGGTGCGCCACGCCAGGGCATGTTCACGGCCACCGCTTCCGATAATAAGTACTTTCATCGATTTACCCAAAATCCTGTTAAATCCTGGGTCACCTGCTAATGCCGGAAATGACGCACGCCGGTAAACACCATAGCCAGGCCATGTTGGTTGGCTGCGGCGATGACCTCTTCGTCCCGCATTGAACCTCCCGGCTGGATCACCGCCCTGATGCCGGCGGCGGCGGCAGTATCAATGCCATCCCTGAATGGGAAAAATGCATCGGACGCCATCACAGCATTGGTAAGGTTGTGACCGGCATCCTCGGCTTTCCAGCGCGCGATCCGGGCAGAATCAACACGGCTCATCTGGCCGGCACCCACACCGAGCGTGCGGCCCCCGGTAGCATAAACAATGGCGTTGGACTTGGCCATTCGTGCAACTTTCCAGGCAAACAGCATATCCATCCATTCATGTTCCGTGGGTTCGCGGGTCGTGACACATACACAATCAGACCTGTTGACCCGGTCGGCGTCTTTTTGCTGCACCAGCAAGCCACCCGATACCCGCTGGTAGTGCAGGAGCGGGGTGACCTGCTTCTGCAGTTTGCAACGCAGTAAACGGACATTCGGTTTCTCCGCAAAACTCATCAGCGCGTCGTCGCTGAAATCGGGGGCGATAATGACCTCGACAAACTGTTTTTCCATGATGAGATTCGCAACCTCGCCATGGACCGGCTGATTGAAGGCAATGATGCCGCCAAAGCTGGATACCGGATCAGTGGCAAAGGCGCTCAGGTAGGCTTCGATGTTACTGCGGCCGTGGGCAACGCCACAGGGGTTGGCGTGTTTGATGATGACGCAGGTCGGCT
>JBFZEL010000261.1:0-4954 GCA_041306925.1 Lysobacterales bacterium | reverse complement strand
ACGTTGATTATGTCAATAACTCGACGGGCGCCGCCGGACCGGACGGCAAGGTCGATGCCTCCGGCACCCACATGATCAACCTCGGCAGCCTCCTGACCAGCAGGGACAACGGCCGCCAGGGCAACGCCGACCTGTCGATCCTGGCCGTGACCATCCCGACGCTCAGCATCGATGGCGATATCCTGCCCGATTTTGACGGCTCGACGATCAATTACGCCGGGCTTTCGATGGGGGCCATCCTCGGCACGCCCTTCCTCGCGGTTGAACCCACGGTCAATGACGGTTTCCTGTCCGCTCCGGCGGGCGGGCTGGCGCGGGCACTCGAAGCTTCACCGACGTTCGGACCGGCCATACGCGCCGGTCTGAAGGCGGCCGCTGGTCTCGTACCCGGCACGCCGGATTACGAGCAGTTTTTCATCGTGTTCCAGACCGTGGTTGACTCGATGGACCCGATCAACTGGTCGGCGGAAACGGCAAGGTTCAACAACATCGTCCTGCATGAAGTGATCGGCGACACCGTGCTGCCCAACGCCGTTGCAACCGCGCCGTTGTCCGGCACGGAACCGATGATCAGGGCCATGCGCTCGCTGCTGCCGTATTCGAGCACAAAGACCAATCCTGCCGGTCTGGATCTCGTCGGCCGTTTCGTGCCGCCCGCCAGTCACGGTTCTTTCGCAAGTCCCGCCACTTCACCGCGGGCAACTGCGGAGATGCAGAAACAGATGGCTTATTTCTTCGCCAGCAACGCCACCACGGTGGTTGTGGCAGACCCCGCGACGATGGTGCCGGTGGCACAGGCCAGCACGCAGTCTGCTCCGGATTTGAAGGAAAAGAGCAAGACAAAACAACCGGGCAAACAACCAAGCAAACCCGGACCGACCGGCCTGACCGACCCGGGCAGCAATCCCGACCGTCTGAACGACTACGAGTAGGGAGAGGGAGATGAACATGACCAGAACAACCAATCTCATGAAAGCAAGTGTACTGCCGGCGGCATTGTTAGCGCTGGCAGCGGGCAGCGCCAACGCCCTTGAATTTGAAAGTGGCGAGTGGTCCGGCAGGTTCGATACCACGGTAAGCTACGGCGCAACCTGGCGGATGACCGACCTGGACCCGGAAAATGTCGGCAAGGCTTACAGCAA
The DNA here is from genome assembly GCA_041306925.1 of Lysobacterales bacterium. GTDB lineage: Bacteria > Pseudomonadota > Gammaproteobacteria > Xanthomonadales > SZUA-36 > SZUA-36. The sequence continues at coordinate 3,812 of JBFZEL010000261.1, read as the reverse complement.
TCCGCTGGATTTCCTGTTGCCAAATGCCCAGCGGCGCGAATCCGTCGGCCGCTGGTCGGTCAACGGCGACGACGGCAACCGCAATTACCCCGACAGCGGCGACCTGGTCTCCCATACCGTCAAGCTCACATCGGAGCTCGATGTGAGGTGGAGAAACTATGGTGCATTCTCGCGTTTCACCGCCTTCTACGATTTTGAGAATACCGACAAGGATTTCCTGCCGGAAGAAGCTGATTCACGTGTCGGCAAGGATATCCGCCTGCTCGACCTGTATGTCTGGGGCGAGCACGAGATGGGTGAGCGTATCCTGAACTGGCGTCTTGGCCGCCAGGTCGTCAGCTGGGGTGAGTCTACCTTCATCCAGGGTGGTATCAACGTGATCAACCCCGTGGACGTCTCCAGGCTGCGCGTTGCCGGCGCCGAACTGAAGGAGGCTTTCGAAGGCGTCAACATGTTGTATGGCACCATCGACCTGACCCCATCCCTGTCGCTGGAAGCGCTGTACATGTTTGAGCACAGGGAAATCATACCCGACCCCGTCGGTTCGTTTTTCTCGACCGATGACATCGGCACGCCGGGCGCTTCGTACGTCATGCTGGGATTTGGCGCGCCTGACCAGCCGGTGATCAACCCTGACCTGTATTCCACGGTTTGTCTGCAAGGTAACTATGGCGCATCCGATTCACCGCTGCCGGCCAACCTGGTGGCTGCCGGTTGCGGCGCCGCGGTGGGGCGGGTCGATGGCCCGGACACCAGCAACAGCGGTCAGTATGGCGCCTCCTTGCGCTGGTTTGTCGAAAGCCTGAATGCCACCGAGTTTGGTTTCTATTACCTGAACTACCACAGCCGCCTGCCGGTCATCAACGGCATTGCCATCACGACGACGGCACCGAGCAGCGGCAAGTACTACACCATGTATCCCGAGGACATTCACCTGTGGGGCGCCAGCTTCAACTCCAATATCGGCACCTGGGCATTGGCAGGCGAGGTCAGTTACCGCCCCAACGCGCCGCTGCAGATGGACGACGTTGAACTGCTGTTCGCGGCCCTGACCCCGCTGAACCCGCTGATCCCGGCACCCGTGCTGCGTTTCAAGAGCCAGCTGGGTGAATTCGCCCCGGGTGAATACATCACTGGCTGGGCGGAGCACAACGTGTGGCAGTCGCAGATCACCACCACCAAGCTGTTTGGTCCCACCAATATCATCAAGGCCGACCAGGTGGCCTTTGTTACCGAGGTCGGTTTCAATTACGTTGCCGACCTGCCCTGCAAGGAATGCCAGCGCTATAACGGCCCCGGCACCGACACCGGTGGTGGCGCGGACTACCTGACCGGTGATTTCCGCAATCCGTACACTGAACCGGACGGCTTTGCCGACGACTTCAGCTGGGGCTACCGCATGGTGGTCCGCGCTGATTACAACAACGCCTTTGGTCCCGTGACCGTCAGCCCGAGCGTCGCCTGGTCGCATGACGTCAGCGGCACCACCCCCGGACCCGGCGGTGCATTCATCGATGAACGCAAGGCCATTACCCTTGGTGTGACATTCAACTACCTGGACCAGTGGATATTTGACCTGTCCTACACCGATTTCTGGGGCGCTGGAAGCTATAATTTGTCGCAAGACCGCGACTTCCTGGCCGCCAGTGTCCGTTACTCATTCTGATCCGGAGAATTGCATGCAAACTTTTACAAGAATTTCGCTATCACTCTGCATCGGCTTCACTCTGGGTGCAGGATTATTCACCGGCCAGGCCTTCGCCGGCGCCAAGCCCGACCAGATACAACGCCTGAGCGAGGACCTGACGCCAATGGGTTCCGAGCGGGCCGGCAACGCTGCGGGGACCATCCCCGCGTGGACGGGCGGTATCACGAGCCCACCGCCGGAATACAAGCCGGGCGACCATCACCAGAATCCATTCCCCGATGACAAGCCGCTGTTCCGTATCACCGGCGCGAACTACAAGGACTACGCCGACACGCTGAGCGTCGGTCAGCAGGCCACTTTCGCAAAATATCCGGATACCTATTACATGGATGTTTACCCAAGCCGCCGCAGTGCGTCTTTCCCGCAACACATATATGAAATGACCGCCAAGAATGGCGCGACTGCGAAACTTGCGGAAAATGGTGAAGGTGTGCTGGATGCCGCGGAGGGCTTCCCGTTCCCGTTCCCGGAGAACGCCTATGAACTGATGTGGAACCACAAGCTCAAGTACAAGGGCATCGGCGGCGTGCGTTACAACACCCAAATCGCGCCGACCGCGGGCGGTGACTTCTCGGTAACCGTCATACGCGAAGAACTGCTGGGGCTGTATTACAAACAGGGTGTCACTATCGAAGAGATCAACAACATCCTGTTGTACTTCTTCCAGGAGGTGGAATCCCCCGCCAGGCTGGCCGGTAGTATCCTGCTGGTACACGAAACCCTCAACCAGCAACTCACACCCCGCCAGGCATGGATTTACAACCCCGGCCAGCGCAGGGTACGGCGGGCGCCGAACGTCGCCTATGACAACCCCGGCACTGCGTCCGACGGTCTGCGCACCAACGATATGACCGACATGTTCAACGGCGCCATGGACCGGTTCGACTGGAAAGTGGTCGGCAAGAAGGAAATGTACATTCCGTACAACTCGTACGGGGCGCACGCCGAGGGCATCACCTATGAACAATTTGTCCGTCCGGGTCATCTGAACCCGGAACTGATGCGTTATGAATTGCATCGCGTCTGGGTCATCGATGCCACCCTCAAGGAAGGGATGCGGCACATCAATGCAAAACGCACCTTCTACCTGGATGAAGACAGCTACCAGATCGTGCTGATCGACCATTACGACGGGCGTTTGCAGTTGTGGCGCGCATCGGAAGGCCACTCGATCAACTATTACGAAGTGCCGACCACCTGGTCAACCATCGAAGTCCATTACGATCTGCAGTCCGGCAGATATGTGGGACAGGGCTTTGACAACACCACAGCGGTCAATACTTTCAATGTTGAAATGCAGCCGAGCCAGTACACCCCACAGGCGCTGCGTAATCGCGGTCACCGTTAAAAAAAATGAAAAGGCCGGCGTGAGCTGGCCTTTTCAATTGAGCGGAAACATAATCAGCCAATGACAGGATCAAACCAATTCGGCCCGCTCTTTTGCGTGGCCCTCGCGGCGGCTCTCTTCGTACTGCCTGCGGCGGCGGATGACAGCATGGATATCGAGTACGCGGAAAAAATGCCGCTGGCCACGCAAACCATGTTGCTCGACATCACCCGCGCCGGCAACACCCTGGTCGCCGTCGGTGAGCGCGGGCATGTCGTGACTTCAACGGATGATGGCAGGACCTGGACCCAGGCCGAGGTGGTGCCCACCCGTGCAACCCTTACCACGGTATTCAGCGTCGGTGAGCGCCTGTGGGCCGGTGGACATGATGCGGTCATTCTGACCAGTGGCGACAAGGGCAAGAACTGGACCCGTTTGCTTCACGACCCGGAGCGCAACCAGGCCGTGATGGATATCTACTTCACCGATGAGGACCACGGAATTGCCGTTGGCTCCTACGGTTTATACCTGACAACCCGTGACGGTGGCGAAACCTGGCTTGAGGGCAGCGTTGACGAGGACAGTGATTATCACCTCAATGGTCTTGTCTATTTCGGCGATGGCAAGTGGCTGATCGCGGGCGAGGCCGGCAGTTCCTACCGCAGTTACGACAACGGTGAAACCTGGGAGGCCCTGAATTTGGACTACCAGGGTTCAATGTGGGGTGGTTTGAAAACAAGTGATGGCTGCGTCCTGTTTTATGGCCTGCGTGGCCAC
>JBFZEL010000260.1:0-3742 GCA_041306925.1 Lysobacterales bacterium | reverse complement strand
TTCTTCGAGGCGGCCGGCGGAAACATTGACGTTCTCGGCGGCCAGGCGGAGACTTAAATCCTGCAGTCTGAGGTTGAGTTGCGCCATCTTGCGCTGATCGATTTCGATCTGGATCTCATCCTCGAGACCACCGCTGATCTTGACTGCCGCGACACCCTCGACCGGTTCGAAGACCTTCTTGAGTTCCTCTTCGGCGTAGCGCCTTACGGCCTTGAGCGAGTTCTCGTCGGACTGTTCCGAGATCAGTCCGAAACGCATGATGGGGTCGGTGGCGGGGTTGAAACGCAGCAGCAATGGCCGATCGGCCTCCAGCGGCAACTGCAGGACTTCGAGTTTTTCCCTTACATCCAGGCCGGCGCGGTCCATGTTGGTGCCCCAGGCGAACTCGAGTATGACGTCCGACTGGCCGGCACGCGACACCGACTTGACGCTGAGGACATTCCTGACCACGCCTACAGCCTCCTCGACCGGGCGTGTCAAAAGTGTTTCGATTTCCTCGGGCGCCGCACCCCGGTACTCAGTGCGGACCGTCAGGGTCGGGTAGGAAAGATCGGGCAGCAGGTTGACTTTAAGGTCCTTGAGGGCGATCAGCCCGAACAACACCAGCGTGACTGCCAGCATCGAGATGGCGACACGTCTGCGGGTCGCAACTTCGATCAGTCGCATCGAGCCGGCGACTTTCAAGGGCTCGCTGCTCATGTGTTCTCGACCTGGTCCTCGCCCACTACTTCAACGCGCATGCCGTCACTCAGGCTACCCTTGCCCGCCGTGACAACGGTCTCACCGGTAACAAGACCTTCGGCTACTTCGACCAGGCCGTTGTTCTCAAAACCGAGCTGGATGGTGCGGCGCCTGGCAACGCCCGCGTCATCGATGACAAAAACGTGACTCAGTGCATCTTCGGTGATAACCGCACTGCGCGGGATGACCGGCACATCCTGGTGCAGGGCATAGCGGATTTCCACCCGTCCAAAAAGACCGGGCTTCAGCATTTGCCCGTGGTCGAAAATCTCGGCAGTCACGCGGAAAGTGCCCGTGCTGGTATCGATGACCGGGCTGATGCGTTTGACCTTGCCATCGAATGATTCACCGGGCCAGGCGTCGACCGACATGGAGACCTGCAGACCGGCGCTGAGCACACGCAGTTCACGCTCCGGTACGTGTAAAACCGCCAGCAGGGGATCGTAACTGGTGATGTTGTAAACCGGGTCGTTCAGTTTCACGAGATTACCGGCACGCACCATGCGCTCCGAGATATAGCCGCTGATCGGCGCCTTGATGCTGGTGTACTGGAGATCGAGCTTGGCCAGTTCATAAGCGGCCTTTTGCGCCTCGTACTCGGCGCTGACACGCTCGAAGTCCTCGGTGCTCACCAGTTGCTTGGCGTAAAGCTCCTTTTTGCGCTGGTAGTCTGTCTGCAGGCGTTTCAGTGAGGCGTTGGTGCGTTCGACTTCCAGGGCGTAACGATCGGGCTCGACCACGGCGAGCACCTGGCCAGCCTCTACATAGTCGGCTTCCTCGGCGTTGATTTGCAACACGACACCGGTAATTTGTGAAACAACCAGCGCCTGTTTGTCGGCCTCGAGTGTTGCGGTACCGGAATAGAACGCCGCCATGTCGCGGTTTGTGACCGCTGCGGCTTCGACCGGTATCGCCAGCGCGGCCTCGCTGTCTTCCTTGCCTTCTTCACCGTTGGCGGATTTCGCACAACCATGCAGGAGCAGCAGTGTGGATGAGAGCAGCGCGGCAGTCAGTAGCGTGGAAAAAGTCCGGCTGACCACTCTAAAATTTGTCATATTTGATTCCGGTGTGTTATGTAACTACAACACTAACACAGTTAAAGTCAAAGTTCCTAGCCCATTTGTCATGGATCACGCTCCGAAGCGGACCGAAAAGCGGCGCTTGACGGGGTAGGGGAACACGTCGGCCAGACCGCCGGCGAGCACGGTGTCCTTCATCCGGTTCCACCACTGCGCCGTCAACAGTTCGGCGTGGTCCTTCCGGAACTGGGCCATGTCGCTGGCATCCGTGAAAAAGAAAGGTGCAAATGACTCCGGAAAAACATCGTGCTGGCCGATGGAGTACCAGGGCGTATCTGAAATTTCATCCTCGTAACTGCGCGCCGGCGGAATGCGGCGGAAATTGCAGTCGGTGATGTAACAGATTTCATCGTAGTCATAGAACACCACGCGTTCGTTACGGGTCACGCCAAAGTTCTTCTTCAGCATGTCACCCGGGAAAATATTGGCGCCGACCATGTCGCGGATCGATTGGCCGAAATCCCGGATCGCGCGGCGTCGTTTCGAGCCGCTCACCTGGCTCAGGTACTGGTCGAGCGGTTCCATGCGGCGCTCGATGTAAACGTGTCTGATGATCAGTTTGTCGCCCGTTTCCTCGATTGAATCGGCCGCGCTGGTGCGCAGTTCTTGCAACAGTTCAGGTTCGATCCGGTCGAGCTCAATCGCCACGTTTGAATATTCCAGCGTGTCTGCCAGCCGGCCGACCCGGTCGTGGTATTTGACCAGTTGGTATTTTTGCCGGACGTCCTCCCGCGTCGAGGTCTTGGGCGGGTCAAAACGGTCCCTGATGAGTTTGAATACAAACTGGAAAGACGGCAGTGTAAATACCAGCATGACCATGCCACGCGCACCGGGTGCGATCTGGAAGTTATCGCGTGAATGGCGCAGGTGGTACAGCAGTTCCCGGTAGAACAGGGTCTTGGCCTGTTTCTGCAGACCCAGCATGGCGTAAAGGTCGACGGGAGATTTTCCCGGCATGATCGAGAGCAGGAACCTGACGTAGGTCGAGGGGACCTCCATGTCGACCATGAAGTAGGCGCGTGTGAAGCTGAAGAGGATGGTGACGTCCTTGCGGCGCATCAGCGCCGTGTCGGCATATATCCGCCGTTCGTCATCCTGCAACAGCGGGATCACCAGCGCTTGCGTGCGGTCGCCATTGATAATGCGGCAGACGATATAGGCCGCCTTGCCGCGAAAGAACAGGCTCGCCAGTACCTGGATCTGGTAATTGGGTTGCGTCTTCCAGCCTTTACCCTGGTGTTCGTGGATTGCCGTTTCGAGACGGCGTATGTCGCGGCGCAGGTCCTGGAATTGGTTGCCCAGGCCGAAACCGGTCAGCGTTTTCAGCAGGCAGCGGCGCAGACCCTGGCTGGATGGGTAATAGCTGTTATAGGAAGGGCTCGAACCGTGCAGGTGATCGGTACTGATACCCGGACGCCAGAATATGTTTTCATTATTGTAGTAGTTCCTGTGCAGAACTCTGCAAACCACCGAATTATAGAATGTTTCCGCGCACTCGGCCTGCAGGTGGTCTAACAGCAGCGTCATATAGGCAGCCTTGACCTCCGGCCACAACTGGGCGTTTTCACAGGCCGTCGGGAAGCGCGTATTGAGTGTCTCGACGGTTTCGTTGACACGCGCTTCGTAGCCCTGGATACGCTCCCTCCTGCCCTCGGAGGCGCGTGACCAGTCGGCGTGCTCGAAACAGAATTTCGCATCAATGCCGTGCCTTCTGAAGAGGAAGTAATGACGGTCGAAGCCGTCGAGTATCGTCTGTGCAACTGCCTGGTCGGACGGGGTGCGGACGTTCATGCGAAGCCCTTGCCTGGATCTGGTCTGACTACGTTAGCAGCTTCAGATTTTTGTGCAAGCACGCAAGCCCAGCGGGCGCAGGAATCCGCTGATGGATGAAATCCGTCTGCGCAAAATTCATCTTCAAACGG
>JBFZEL010000259.1:0-5295 GCA_041306925.1 Lysobacterales bacterium | reverse complement strand
AACGCACCTACACGGTGATCGATGCAGAATGTGTCGGCTGCAACCTGTGCTACCTGGTTTGCCCGGTACCAAAATGCATCACGATGAACGAGGTGGACAACGGCCTGCCCTACCTGAACTGGACCGAACACCCGAACAACCCGGTGAAATAACACCCACCGGTCAGGCTCCGGCCCCTGGCTAAAGCAGGTCAGCTTTCGCGAATAGGCACCACCAGCACCGGAAGTTTTGATTTGCGGATGATGCCGGCCGAGTAGCTGCCGATCAGCACGTCGTAGACTGCGCCGTGGCCGTGGCTGCCGACGACGATCAGTTCGGCATCGAGCCTGTCGGCTTCCTTTAGCGTGGTTTCAACCGTCGGACCCTGGATCAGCAATGCCGTCGCATCCACACCGTCACCGCGGAGTTTGTCGGCCAACGCCTGCACCTCGCGGTGTTCGCGGCGCATCTCCCTGGCGACCTGGGTGCGGACCGTTTCCGGGCCGGCATCGTAGCCGACGAAGTCCGGTTCCGGTTGAGCGACATGCAGCAGGTACAGGCCAGCACCCGTGAGCTTCGCTACCCGACCGGCGGCCACGACGACTTTCTCAGAAGCTGGTGACAGATCTACAGCGACCAAAATGTTCATGGATTTCCTCCAACTGCCGCTCGGGCAGCAAGTTCAAGACAGCTTTTTTTCACCCAGCCAAAGACCGACCGCTTCTGCGACACCCCCGTCATGGTTTGAAGCAACCTGCCGGAAACGGCTTTTCAACCCATCCGGCGCGTTGGCAACGACAAAAGCTTGTGCGGCCCACTCAAGCAAATCCAGGTCATTGTAATCATTGCCGATGGCCATCGTATCCCTGGGCTTGACACCGAGTTCCGAGGCCAGCCAGGCTGAAGTCTGGCCTTTTGAAACCGCGGGGTGGAAAAACTCGATCCAGGTGGATGCATGATCGAGCGGCGAGGTGGAATGGACGATGCTCAAACCGGGCAAGCCGGTTCTCACCGCATGCAGTGCTTGATCAGTCCTGTGGCGGGGCACGATGGCGAGAAACTGCGCGGCTTCGCCAAAATCGCCGCAGGCAATTGCATCCAGCGGTTGCCCGAACTCCGCGTAGCGTGCGAGGCGGGTTTCAAAATCCGCGTTATCCGGGTTTGCACGCCGGTAGACAAAACGGTGATTGTCCGGAACGGCGTGATGCAGCATGAAGTCCAGCTCTGATTTTTTCAGAAACTCGAGGGTCCCGGCCACCTGTCCGAAGGGTATGTTGACCTGGTACAACAGCCTGTGACCGGGCTGGGTGACGATGCCCGCGCCGGTCGTGAAAATGACATAGTCAACGGGCAGAGTGGCGCCCGCAGAGCGCATAAAAGACCAGAGCGAACGCCCGGTGGCGATCGCCGTCCTGACACCATGGCGGGCCAGCGATTCGAGCGCGTCCAGGTCCTCTTGTCCAACACTGCCATCCGCACGCAGCAGCGTACCGTCGAGATCGGCTACAAACAGTCCATTACACGCATCCGGGTGGCTTTTATGCATGGCTTGTTCTCAAGGCCATACCGGAAGCTCCGGCTACTTCGCTGCAATGAACCTCTGGATGATGTCCAGTTGCGCCTCGGCATGCATACCCGCCTGTTCGAGGCAGACGTCACCGGTGCCGCTACCCAGGAAACTGCCCGACTTCCACGGGTACATGGTGAACGCCCGGCCGCGTTCGGACATGATCCAGCGGTAGGTAGTGGCCACTGTAAATCCTGAGAACATCATCGCCGAAGATGCGCTCGAATATGGATAGATCGCCTGTCTCTGCTGCATGTCGAGGCGCTCGAAGAGCTCCGCGCTGGCAACGTAGTAAACATCCAGGTCGATACCCTTTTCCTTGAGGCGCGGCAATACGCCGCTGGCGAACTCGTAGGCCACTTCACTGCCCTGGTAGACGATGGTGGCATCCGGCCTGCCATTGGCTGCCAGCAGTTTGTAGACGCCCTTGACGGCAGCTTCAGCAGGCGCCAGGCCCAGCGCCTTGCGGTCCAGGATGACTTCTGACGGCCGGGTCACATACGCGGCCAGCACTGCAGGGCGCTGCAGCAACGCTTCCGCGGTCAGCGGCCAGAGTTCATTCGGGTCCCACGGCGTGATGCTGATCATCACGTCACCGGGGAAGTTCTCCTGCAGGACCTGCAGGGCCTGCGGCTCTGCATGGGTGGGGCCGTCTTCGCCGGTCTTGACGCCCGCGTGCCCGCAGACGACCACAAAGGTCCGGTTGGGTTCATCGGGTGCCCGGTGCCTGAGGGTCTGCTGGCCGATGCCGTGGGTCTTGGCGCAGATGGTGTTGAGCGGCGCGATAAAAGCGCCGTAGGAAGAACCGACACCCATCTGGTAACCCATCGTCGAGATACCCGAACAGATGCCGCCCATCGCGTCTTCGGTGATGCCGCCGGCTGAAAACAAACGGGAACCCGGGTTGTTCACCGGGTGCCAGAAACCCGAGCCGAACCCGGCGCCGATGGCGGAGATATTGGTCGAACCATAAAGGTCGGCGGCGGCCGCGAAAACCGCGCCATTGGTCAGACGGTTGACGTGGTTCAGACCATCGGCCAGCGCGCCGCGCAGGGTCTGCGCCGAGCCCACCGGGTAGGTACAGGACTCGGGGCGCCGGTTTGGGGAAATGGCGTCTTTCTCATACAGCCTGCCAAGCTCCGGCGCGTTGCTGCGCAATGACCTTGGTGACGCCGCGTGACGCTGTTTGCAGCCGGCAACCCAGTCACCGAGGCGGGCTGTCAGTTCCGGGTTGGCTTCGAAGACCTCGCGGATGGTCAGCAGCGATTCGTAGTAGGCCTGCTCGATTCTTGCGGGCGTCTTGTCACCTGCAAACCGCGGAAAAGTCACACCGAATACGTCTTCAAAAGGTTTCAGCGCCTGCAGGTATTCATCGCTGTAGAACTTGTGACCGCCGCCGTGGGATTTCTTACCCTCGATACCGTATTTCCAGCCCTTGACGGTGCGGTAAACAATACCGGTGGGGCGTCCGTTGTTAAGCGCCAGCGCCTTCTTCTGCGCCTCGCGCACCTGGGCGAAGTCAAAACCGTCCGGTACGTAAATGACATTGAAGCCGTGCACCAGCAGAAAATCACACGGGTCCCACTGGACGTAGTCACCGGCGTTGCCGTCCTCCCGTGTCACCCGGTCGGAATCGCTGGCCGACTGGTTCCAGTCGACGTGGAAATAGAGATTGTCCAGGCCGGAACTTGCCGCCGCCGCCAGGGCTTCGCCCACGCGGCCCGGTGTCATGCCGCCCTCACCCTCGATGATATGCACCTTTGGCGCATTTGCGCCGTGCATGTCCCTCAGGGTCAGGGCCAGTCCCACCGATGTCGCCACGCCGACGCCGCTCGGACCGGTCGACAGCCAGACAAACGGCGTTTCGGGTGTCGGGTGTCCATCCAGCGGCTTGACGCCAAACTCCAGGAACAGCGGTGTTTTCGTAATCGGGTTCTTCCTGAAACCGAGCAGGTCTTCCAGCCTCAACTGCTGGCGTACTTCGGGCAGCAATTCCGGGTGCGTCTGGCGCATGACCTCGTTGCGCAATGCCCACATCGCGTACAGACCCAGGGCCTTGTGGCCGGCCGCATAGGAAATGATGTCGGCAGAGCGGTCCATGGGATTGGAAAAATCGTAGTCCATCTGGTTGAAAATGAGCGCTTCGACGATCCGGCCGCTGGAAATGCTGCCGCCCGGGTGTCCGCTCGATGCATGGTTGAACATGACGGCGCACAGGGTCCGGTAAATCAGGTCGTAAAACTCGAGGCTGTCCCTGTCACCGGCCGGCAGGCGGCGTTTGGCCTCGGGGTCGAGGGAAATAAACTCGGTGCCCCGGCCTTTCAAATTGAGTTCGAATGACATTGGCTGATTCCTTATTAAGAAAAATGCTTGCCGTCTTTGATGAACTGGTCAAAGCCCGCCTGGTCGGCGATCGCGTCGCGCATGCGTTGCATGCCGATTTTCAGGTCTTCCAGGCCGGTGGCGATCGAAATTCTCAGGTAGTGCATATTCTGAGTGCCGATCTGGCCAAAAGATTTCCGGTCCATGGTCGCCACCTGGTAGTTCCACAGCAGGAACATCTGGAACAGCGTCGAAGGACTGGTGGTTTTCCTTATCGCCTCGGGCAGCGCCGCGAAGGCCTTGTCGATGCCCATGTTCCTGACCACGCCGGCGATGTTCGGGAACACATAGAATGCGCCTTTCGGCAACTGGCATTTGACACCCGGCATGTTATTCAGCGCGTCGACGACGAAATCCCGGCGTTCCTCGAACGCGGCGTTCATCGCGGCAATCGTGCCCTTGCTGAGCGGCGACTCGATGGCCACCCGCGCGCCTTCCTGGTTATACGGCGGGATACAGGAGAAGTAATTGATATTCAGGTTCTTGAACAGCTGGGCTTCCTCGACCGTCGGGAACACCACCCAGCCGATACGGCCGCCGGTCCAGGAATAGGACTTCGAGGCGCCGGTCGCGATGATGGTTTTTTCCTGCATGCCCTTGACCGATGCAATGCTGTAGTTGCGGGCGCCGTCAAACAGGATGTTTTCGTAAATCTCATCGGAATAGATGCGGATATTCGGGTCGCATTTGCGCAGGATGACCTCGGCGATTTCCTCGATTTGCTGACGTGTGGCCACGCCGCCGGTCGGGTTCGACGGGAAGTTCAGGAAGATCAGCTTGGTCTTGGGCGTGATCAGTTTTTCGAGATCCGCGCCGGTGAAGCTGAAACCCATCTCCTCGCGCAGGTGCAACGGCACCGGCAGCGCGCCGACGTACCTGATGAAGGACTCGTAAATCGGGAAACCGGGGCTGGGGTAGATGATCTCGTCACCCGGGTTGCAGTAGGTCTGCTGGCACAGGCCGATCGGTGGCTTGCCACCCGGGAACACCACCACCTGTTCGGGTTTGAGATCGATGCCACGGGCCTCGCCGATGTACTTCGCGACGGCTTTCCTGAGCGGCAGGATACCCTGGGGGTCGCAATAGTGGACGTTGTCCCTGTCCAGTTGGCGCTTGACCTCGTCGCGCACGTGCGCGGGCAACGGGAAGTCCGGTTCGCCGAGGTTGCACTTGATCACCTTGTGCCCGGCGTTTTCCAGGGCGGCGATATAGGGTCCCACCTTGAAGGCGTTTTCGGTGGCGATAAGCGAGGTTCGATCGGAGATGAGATTCATGTTGATATCCTGGGTTTTACTGGCGTAAATTTCTGCATACTGTTGAAGTCAGATACGCATGAAAAGCCGCGTCTTTGATTACGTTGCAAACGA
>JBFZEL010000258.1:0-4484 GCA_041306925.1 Lysobacterales bacterium | reverse complement strand
TGCTCAGCCAGTTTTAACGTATCAGTCATAGGATTTCCCGCCACGTGGTTTCAAACCGGTAGCACCGGTTACGGAGTGCTGTTTTTTTCCGGACCGCGGTTTGGCCGGGCTGGAGGCTGCCGGGTCTTTGCCGGAATTATGGTTTTTCGGATACTTGCCCAGCGGTTCGATGACCGGGTTTTCCCAGGGGCCGCGAATACTATACCGTGCTTCCGCCGCTTCACCCAGCGCATCACGCAATATGGCCTGCAGCGCGAGACCCGCCGCGGCACCGATCGGGCCACCGGTGATCGCCCCGATCACCGGCAGGGTGCTGCTCACACCCGGGCGCACTGCAAATTCGTAGTCGAATGTTTTCGCCACGAGATCTGTATCGCCGGTAATGGCTATTTGCGCAACGGTTGAACTCAGTGTCAGGTCATCGGTGCTGCTGGTGCCATTTGCAAACGTCATCGTACCCTTGGCTTCATCAAAGCTGAAGCCCTCGTCGAACACGTCGCGGAAATCCATCGCCAGGCGTCTGGGCAGTTCCGACAGGCTGAACAGGCCCAGTATGCGTCCTGCGCCGGAATTCGCGGTCAAAATGTTACCCTGGATCACGCTGATATTCATTTTTCCATTCAGACGCTCAAGGGCAAATTCAGCGGGCGGGCCTTCCCACCACGCGTCGAAGTGGACCAGTGTCTGGCCACCCCGAATGGCCGATGAAATGTCCATTGCCTCGAGCACCGAGCCGAGGCTTTCCGAACTGATACGGATATTGAAATCCGAACGTTCGCCCAGCTCATCCTTGCGCCAGTCACCACTCGCGTAGAAATCGAAGCTGGGTGACCGCGCTTCCAGGGACTCGATGCGGAAACCGCCGCTGACCGGGTAGGCTTCGAGGCGGGTTTCACCCAGTTCCAGGCCGTGGAAACTGAATTCCCTGCAGTAAAAATGCATTTCCGGCAGAGCCGCCGGATCCGTATCCATTTTCATGCCCCCGGCAAGCGGGTCCGGCAAGATGAGTCTGGCAAATTCGCCTGACATGCTGTGGGAACCCGCCTCATTTTTGTAATAGCGCACGCTTCCGTTGATGTCCTGGCCATCGAATATCCCGGTAATGACGCCGGCCTCGTAGTTCATCCGGAGTCCCACATTTTCAAACTGGCGGTCGAATACCGAGATCTGCCCGGCGTCCACGACGGCAGTCTGCAGACTCAATCCGCCTGCATCGTCCGCTTTCGAAAAACGCTCCACGACCAGGTCGATCCAGCCGTCAAGATCAAATTTTGGACTTGAACCACCGATGCTGAAGAGACCCGGGCCGGGTAATTCCCCGGCCTTGCCACCGAGTTCAACCACCGCCCGCAGCGGTTGGGAGTCGTCTTTTGACAGTTCCATCCGCAGCTGCGCCCGGCCCGGAAAGTCCGCACTCAGGATGTGCCGCGCGGCACGGATGGGATGACGCACGAGCAGGGGCCAGCTGACCTCTGCCGGCTTCGCCAATGGTTCGGGCAGGTCAATACTCACGCCGACGAGCTCGCCGTATATTTCCAACCAGACCTCCCTGTCCCTGTTGCCCTCGACGGCAGCAACACTGACGCTGGCATCCCAATGACTGGTGCCGGTCGCCTGCCGGAAAAGCGGTTCCCGATTGAGCAGTATTTCCGGGATGACATTTTCAATTGGCAAATCACCGGACAGGTGGGCACGGAACACTTCCCCGGCGGCCCACTTCGAAACGATGTCGAGCTTGACCGGAGAGCCCTTGTACCGACCGGGAAGCGCAATCGCCTTCAAGCCGTCACGATCATAGTCGAGCCTGCCGGTTATCCCTTCTATCTCGACCCCGGAAACCAGCTCGGTGAACCGGTTACCCTTCAGCAACAGTGTGCCCGAGACCTGCAGTGGTTCAGCGGAACCGCCAAGCACCGTATGCAAGTGCCCGTCTATCTCCGCTTTGCCCCTGAATTCAAACTGATCCGGATCCAGTTGCACACCGTCGAGCAACGGCGTATTCCTGATAAACCTGATCAATCCCGCCAGGTCGGCCGATGATCGATAGGTAACATCGAGGACCGGGGCCTTGAAATCCTCAATGCTGGCGGTCACGCGGTCAACGACGGCGCCGGCGGTGTCGCCGATGACCCCTTCAACCATCATGCCGGAGTTTTCGAATACCGCCGTTCCCTCAACCTGCCTGGCGTTGGGCCATTTGTCGGCATACTTGAGGTTTACATCCCTGAGCGGGGCGATCGCCTGCAGGCGGCCCGCATGATTCTTGAACGGGAAATCGTCGAGATCACCCACCATCGAGTAACGGCCCTGCACGACCTCGCCGCTCTGCAGGGACGTGCGCAACCAGTGCAGGGTTTTCTCGCTCATGACGTTCTCAGGCCAATAATCGCCGAAGCGTGAAATATCACCACGTTCCATCGCTACGTTGATATCGAGGTTGGGTTTGCCGTCACCCCACGCCAGGCGCACACGGCCGAATGCACTGATATCGGGGTTCTCGAACCGACAGTAATTCAGATCGATGCCCCAATCGGTCTTGTCCTGCCAGCGGATTTCCAGCCTGCAATCGCTGAGGGCGGCGATCACCGGGCGCCGGAACGTGGTTAACCAGTCCAGCTTGACGGACGGCCCGCTGAAACTGACGTTGCCCTCGCCGTTGTCGAGGTCGATCGTAGCGTCGATACCTTCGATATCCGGGCCCTTATCCCAGCCCCAGAAGCGGCCGTTTTCGAGCTGCCCGTTGGCCATTCTGACACGCCACTTCGCATCCAGCACGAGATCGAAATCCGTAACCCCGCCCTGCGCGCGTTTCGGAATGGCGTCCGGCCAAGGGGTGTTGTAGTTGGCAATGATCCTCCGGGTCAGTTGCAAAGGGAACTCCAGTTCAAGGAAATCAGCACTGACCCACAGACCGAGGTCCTGCGGTATGTTCCTGGCCACGGAAAACCGCGCACTCTGCCATTCTTCACCCGCGTATTCGACCACCAGGCCGGACATGTCAAAGCGCCAGTTTTTACGCGCGGTAAATTGAAAGTTGAACCGGCTGTTGAGGTGGTCGATGTTCATCGGCCCGGTTTGCGAGCTCAGTTCTGCATCACGGAGATCGAGTAAGCCCTGCATCTCCTGGGGCTTGCCGGCCTGCCATTCACCCCAAACTTCGGCATTCAATCTTCCCGCTAGTGGAACCAGCGGGTGGCGTGGCAGTTGCCTGACCAGTTCCGCCAACAACAATTCGCTGGTCTGGATATGCCATTGCACCCTGGCGAGGCGCTGTTGGGAATCCAGCCTGAGCTGCACGGTCGTATCCAGGTCGCCCACGAGCTGCCGCCTGTCACGGTCGGTGACACTGGCTTGTATCTCGGCCGATATGTTGCGCCCGTCCGCAGCGAGACGGCCGTTGACATTGACCAGGACCAGGTGAATGCCACGTTCCGGATCGTCGAAACTGAGACTGATATCCTGCAACCGGACTTCACCATCTAAAGCCACATCCCGCAATCCAGGACTTATTTCATTGCCCGAACCGGAATCGCTGACACCGAGGCCCGACAGCACGTAGCGCCCGTCGGACTGACGCACCAGCGACAGGTCTGCGCCGATGATCCTGAAACTGTAGAGCGGTCTGCCCGGGATCAGGGCATTGAGTGGTTTGATGTCCAGCGCGGCGCGCTGAATCGCGATCTCGGACTGCAGACCCACTGGCATCAGTGTCAAGCCACGCAGACTGATACGCGGCCCGAAGACCTTCCACTCACCGCTGAAGCTTTCCACCCTGACCGGTTGATTGAAGGCCTTGCTCAGCCATGCTTCCAGTTCGGGTTGATAATGGACACTGTAGGGCATCAGCAGTTTGCCGATGCCCACGACCACCGCCGCCATGACCGACAGCAAAGTCAGCGCCGTCCACAGCAGGGTGCGCAGACGCCTGAAAAACCTGCCAAGCTTATTCATATGGAATGATCCATACCGGGCTAGTGTCCTGTCACGCGTCCAATTACGCTTTCAGCAAGGCGGGACACTAAAGCAATACCACGTCAAATTGTTCCCTGCTGTACTGGTCTTCGCGCTGGAAGCGAATCGATTTGCCGATCGTCTCCTCGAGTTCGGCCACGGTCGTCGACTGGTCGTCCAGTATCTTGTCAACCACGCAGGGTGACGCCACCACCAGCAACCGGCTGGCTTCAAATTGCCGGCTTGAACGCATGATTTCCCGGAACACCTCGAGGCAGACGGTTTCCGCACTCTTGAGCAAACCCCGTCCGGAGCAAACCGGACACGGTTCGCAAAGCACGCGCCCGAGACTTTCAGTGGTACGTTTACGCGTCATCTCAATCAGGCCGAGTGGTGAAAACTCACTGATACTGGTCTTTGCGTGATCACGCTCCAGCGCCTTCTCCAGTGCCAGCATGCCCTGGCGCTTGTGTTCTGCATTGCTCATGTCAATGAAATCAATGATGATGATCCCGCCCAGGTTGCGCAAACGC
>JBFZEL010000257.1:0-3139 GCA_041306925.1 Lysobacterales bacterium | reverse complement strand
GCGTTTTTTCGTGGCCCTGTCCGCACCCGGCCAGGCCACCGCCGCGCCGGTCGATTCGGGTTCGGTCTCGCTGTCGCCGTAGACGATGAAACGCAGCGGCCTGTCACCGTCATCCGGCGTTGTAAAAGCGCCGTCCGCCGGCACACCGTCCTGGGTCACGCGGTAGCGGTAGCCAGTGCCGGGTATCAGGTCGTTGATGCGCAACTGGTGCAGCCAAGGCGGTCGCGGCCGCCGGCAGCGGGGGTTGTCGCACTTTTCCGCGGGGTGATAATCCAGCGCCTTTGCAGGTACCGGGCTGGAGTCGAAAACCACGCCCGGCGAATCCGCCGGGTCATCCTGCTGCCACAGGGTCAACTGCCCTGCCCGGCTGGAATTGCCCAGCCAGATCAGCGTCATCGCACTCGTGTCCGGGTTCTGCAGCCAGGGGGTGACACGGAAACCACAGTCACCGAAGCGGTCGTTGCCGGTCGTGTCGGTATAGCCATCCAGGCGCTTCAACCAGCCTGCCAGCCAGCGCGATTCGTTTCTGTCCGGCGGCGACAACTCGACCCGCAGACGCAGGCGACCGGCAGCGGCGTCCCTGAAACGGGTGACGACCGATGCGCAGGTGTTTTCTCCCGCAACCGCCTGTGTCATGGCTGTGAGCACCTGCACCAGGCCCCAGCCCTCGTCCTGGTAACGCTCGCGCGGGTTGTCGCCGAGGCCCTTGAAATTGTAATAGTCGATCACCGCGAACAGTCCCTCCGGTGTCGCCACCAGGGCCTGTAGCAGATCCGTCAAAGCCTGCTTCTGCGGGGCGGGCAGCTCGAGCGCCTGCCAGCGCCGCGCAAAGGCCGCGACGATGAACCTGGCCTGGTAGGACTGCGTGGCTGCCAGCCACTCGCGCAACGCGGTCATTTCGGCGGACGGCCAGGCTTCGTCAAACTGCGCTTTGCTGTTCCAGGGGGCATCAAACGGTTCGAGTTCCTGCAGCCAGGCCGGCATTGCCAGACCCGCCGGCGCCACCTGTTGCAGGTAGGCGGCCATGTCGGGGAACTGTTCGTCAAACGGTGCATCGACAGCGGTCGGGAACCAGATGAAATGCCCGATACCGAGTGACGGAAAATCCTCCCCGGCGCCCCAGTATGTCAGGTTGTCCACCTTGCCCGCCGTCTCGTTGCGGAAAATACCGGCCGCGATCCATGCGTAGTCGGCGTCGCTCAATACGGGCAGTTGCAGGCCGGCGGCGGGGGTTTGTGCCTGCGCTGCGTGTTCATGCCAGGTAGTGCGCCACAGCAGGACAGCTGCCAGCAGGACCAGCACAACGGCCAGTAACCATCCAGCCTTCATCTTGCTTGCATGGCCCGGCCTCATTTAACCCAAACCAGCGGCCTGTCACTTCCCCCAGGCAGGCGACGCCCCGCTACATAAATGCGCCTGGCAATGGGCCTGGCAATGGGACCATCAGTGCGCCTGTCAATGGGCTTTGGTGGCGCGGTTGTGTGACCAGATACGCAGGGCATTGAGCTGTTCCGACATGGTCTTGGAGAGTGGCACTATCCGGTAAATATTGTGGATCAGGTCATCGTAATTCATTTCCCGACCGGCGGTGAACGCATCGATCTTGGCCGACTTGACCATCTGCTCGATTTCGGCCGCGGTCCAGCCCGCCATGACCTTGGCCAGGTGGTTCATATCGAACTGTGCCGGGTCGCCGCCCTGCCCGCGGATATGGATCGACAGGATATCGATACGCGCGGGCGCCTCGGGCAGATCGACGAAGAACAACTGGTCGAAGCGGCCCTTGCGGATCATTTCCGGCGGCAGGATCTCGATCCGGTTGGCGGTGGCCGCGACGAAGACATTGGGTGGTTTTTCCTGCATCCAGGTCAGGAAGGACGAGAAAATGGTCATGTTGCCGCTGGTGGCGGTATCGTGCAGGAAGCCGAAACTGTTTTCTATTTCGTCGATCCACAACACCACCGGTGCGGCGTTCTCGGCAGCGCGGATGGCCCGCTCCCAGGCGACTTCGGGCGCGCCCCAGCCACCGGACATGATCTTGTTCATGTCGAGACGGATCAGCGGCAGGCCCCAGACCGAGGGTATGGTCTTGGCCGCCAGCGACTTGCCGCAACCGCTGACCCCCATCATCAGGATACCGGCGGGCATCTGGATGTTGGCCGCCTGCGCCTCCTTGGTGAAAAGTTTCTGCCGGGAAATCACCCAGGCCTTGAGTTTGTCGAGACCGCCGATCTGGTTGATGTCGTAGGTCTTGGTGATGACCTCGAGACAGTTTTCCTTCATCAGCAACTGCGCCTTGGCGCGGTTGATCGCGGCCAACGCCGCATCGACATCGAGCACGCCGTCGCTGGTCAGCTGGCGGAATATATCCCGGGTCTCGTTGGAGGAAAGCCCCTGGGTGGCATATGCGACCCGGTCGAGCCACTCCGCTGAAACCCGTTTGTCCGCGGCCTGGGTGTCGTTCAACGCGGTTAACACCTGGTGCAATTCGAGCGCGTCCGGCAGGGCCAGTTCGAGCAGGTACATCTCCTTGCTGAGCCCTGCGGGTATGTTGATCGACGGGTTTGAGATGACCAGCGTGCCCGGACGTGAAGACAGCGCGTCGTACACGTCCCGCAAGGCACGGACCAGGTCGGGGTTGGTGTCAAACAGCGCCGGCAGGTCCTTCATCAGGTAGATCGCGCGGGTCTCCGAGTGGATGATAAAGGCCAGCGCCTCGACCGGGTCGAGCAGACCGCGGTCCTGACCCGGACCGCTGGTAAAACCGAGCGCCGATGACCATTGCCACAGCGGGCGGTCATCACCGAACAATTCTCTCGAGGAGGACAACAACAGCCGTTCGAGACGTTCTTCCTCCCAGGTCGCCACGTACAGCAGCGGGGTTCCGGCAGCTACGATCCGGGTGATACGTTCCGATGGATTTACAGGTGATTGCATGATTTGGCCCCCTGAACCTTGGGCTGTGGATAAATGGCAATGATAAACAATCTGCCGGACCAGCCCATGACCAACGTCATCGACCCACCGGAACAGGCTGCCGTTGCACTTGGTTGCGGTCGCGGCGACATCCCTGCCGAGCATCATACCTTAACGGCCCCGGTTGCCAAGCCCTCAAATGATGCCCTCAAATGATGGTACA
>JBFZEL010000256.1:0-2704 GCA_041306925.1 Lysobacterales bacterium | reverse complement strand
TGGCCAATGCCGCAAGAACTAGCCAGCCTGCCCCGCTTGGCTTCGGCTCAATCACGGTGATGGTAGGCGCATCATCCATCGCATCCAGCGCGCTAAGGAACGCATCGGCATACATGGCAATCTGACTGGCACGGTCGGTGCCATTCACAACGCGGCGGGCATCGCGGAAGTCAGCAGCGTCGGCCAGCTTCATGTTTGTAAACCACCCCTCTTGCATCCCGCGCACGAGGATAAGCGCCGACACTTCGGGAATCATCGCCTTGGATGGATCCGACACTAGATCAACGCCGAGCTTCTCGCCTGCCTTGACGTAGTTGGCACGGTGCGTGAGTTGGACGAAGCCGCGACCGAACCAGCCGCTTGACCAATAGTCTGATTTGACCCACGGGAGCTTGCCGGACTTCCATGCCTTGGTGAGCCGCTCCTTTGCCTTGGCGTCGGTTGTCGCAAGCGTTTCGCGCACTGGCTGCATAGTGCGGGCAGTCTCGTGATATGCGGTCGCGAGTATGTAAGCCAAGTCGCGCTCGTTGCCCGAGCCGACCTTGCGCCATGCCTCAAAGATGATCTTGAAGCCGTCCACCTGCTGTTGGCTGAGCGAGCCGCCGAACATGGGACGCACTGCCTCGAAGAACTCTGCGTTCATTGGTGTGTCCCCTTGCCTTTGATCCAGTTATAGACGGGTCGAAACAATACCATGACAGCCACGCCTATCGCGGCCAGAGGCCAAGCCCAGTCTGGGATGCCAGATTGCAGGCAATCCAGCAGCGTGCCATCGGTGCCGCCCATATCGTGAACGTCGCAACATGCCCGTATGGCTGGGAAGACCCACTCAGCCCATTGGAAACCTGTGCAACCGTCGATCGTGTCACCAATAGATGTCATTGGTGAAGTCAGACGGGATAGGGTTCATTTCCTCAAGGACAAAACTCGCACCCCAGATCGGCTGGCGGAAGGCAGCAGCGGCCAGCATAACCTGCTGCCACTCCATCGGCGTGACCTGTGTCACTCCAGTGCCGGTAGCGATGGTGATCGGCGTAGATTGACCGAGCGCCAATAGCGCCGAAGCGAGCTTCGTCACCTCGTCCCACCCTACCATGTCTCCCGTGGTTGTGCTGATGCGGTGGACCCCGCGCCCGTCACCGAAATCATAGTCAAATCCGAGGGCTAGACGGCGGTTGCGTTCTGCGTAAACGTCGGTCGCGGAAATGTATGGCCCGCGCAACCCATATGGGCGCAGCACGTCGGACAATTCGGCTTCGGAGGTTATACGGGTAAATTGCGCGCCATCTGGCAGTTGGGTGACGTATGACGCAAACGCCGATGACCAATAACGAGTCTCGTCGTCGCCAACAGCCCAGTACCAATCTAATGGGGTGTAGTTGTCAGACATACTGGCCTCCTGTTGTGGCCGAACCCGCGGCGTTTCCGGGGAGGTAGCTTGCGCCGCCACCAACCGTGTTGATAACCCCGTTTAAGCTTGCGTCGTACCGAGCCCCAGTGCCCCCCCCTGAGAAGGTATTAAATCCGATGGCTAGATAGCCCATCACTACGCCTGCGAAGGTGGTGAATGCTGGGGTTCCGGACAAGGTGACCGTCTTCGAACTGCAGTCAATTCTGCCAAAGGTACTGGCGTTCCAGTGGCGAACCGCCCCGCCCGAGATTGTGTAGTTCGTCTTGGCGGATATGAACGCCGAAAACGAAGCGTTGATGTGATTGCCCGCGCAAGCACTGAAGTCCATGTTGCTGTGCTCCACAACGGCAGGAACGGTGGCGCTTAGGCAATTCCCACTTGTCGTGGTCTGCAACTTAAGTCCGTTCAAAATCAGCATCCCAGAAAGCGCTCCCCTGCTAACGACAACAGCGTTTGCGGCTGTAGCTGAGAACACCACATTCGCTGGGGTGCCTGTGTTTCCTACGATGAATAGCGAGCCAGATCCGGCCCACGAACGGACATCCGCGACAGGAAAGCCCGAGCTTGGCGCATATGTGCCATCAGCTACTTGAATGGTGACATCGTGGACGTTGAAGTCCAGCTCTGACGCGACGTCAAGCGCCTTCTGGATCGTCAGGAACGCCCCGCCCGCCGTGTTAGCAAGCCCGTTGTTGCTGTCGCTGCCATCGGTGCGAACGTAGTACGTGCGGTTGGCCGTGAGCCTTTCTCTAATTTCTGATGGCGTTACAACTAAATCAATCTCGCCAGCCAACCCGATCGGCACATAGCGAAACGTGCGCGTAAATCCTCCAAGCGTTGCCGTTACCTTGTATGCGCTGCCCGCCGCGTGGAAGCGCCCCGTACCAGTGCTGTCGGTAAACGGGTTTGCAAGTAAAGCCGTCCCATCCCGATCGCTGTAGAGCGGCACCAGCACGTTGTCGCTTTCGCGCCGAACCTCAATTGACGCGCCGGTTACAATGTTACCGGCTGCATCGGTGATCGTGTAGTTGTACGCCGCGTAAGCCATCACAAATCCTTAATTGCTCGTCGGCCCGTTATAGGTTGCGGTTCCAGATGTCACCTTAACCCATGATATGCCATTGACGCTAGTTCCCGCCGCGCCGCCCGTGCCGCGCGGAACAGTCCACTCAGCCAGCCACGGATCAGGATCGGCGCCAGCCG
This sequence comes from Lysobacterales bacterium, assembly GCA_041306925.1. Lineage (GTDB taxonomy): Bacteria > Pseudomonadota > Gammaproteobacteria > Xanthomonadales > SZUA-36 > SZUA-36. The sequence continues at coordinate 90 of JBFZEL010000256.1, read as the reverse complement.
CACCAACGACACCAAGTGCCCCGCCTGTGCCGCCCCTGTCGGATTGGTACTTAGGCCCGCCAATTCCACCAATTTCCTTTGACGTATAAG
>JBFZEL010000255.1:0-9124 GCA_041306925.1 Lysobacterales bacterium | reverse complement strand
TCACTCATGGTTTTGCTGCCTTTAGCGCCGGGTCAGCCGGCAAGGGTGTGATACCGCCATCCTCGAGCCAGGCATAACCCTTCTCTTCCAGCTTCAACGCGAGATCGGCGCCGCCGGTTGCGACCAGCCTGCCGTCGGCCAGCACGTGCACCTTGTCCGGCACGATATAGTCCAGCAGGCGCTGGTAATGGGTCACGACGATCATGCCACGGTCCTTTGAGCGCAGCCTGTTGACGCCTTCGGCAACCGTTTTCAATGCATCGATGTCGAGACCGGAATCCGTTTCATCGAGGATCGCTAAGGTCGGTTCGAGCACCGCCATCTGGAATATCTCGTTGCGTTTTTTCTCACCACCGGAAAAGCCTTCATTGACCGCGCGGTGTAAAAGCTCATCGCCGATGTGCAGGATTTTCAGCTTGTCACGCACCAGGCGCAGAAATGCGACCGAGTCCAGCGGTTCTTCACCACGGTATTTGCGTTGCGCGTTCAGCGCGGCGCGCAGAAAATAGGTGTTGTTGACGCCGGGTATTTCCACCGGGTACTGAAAGGCCAGGAACACACCCTCGCAGGCGCGTACTTCCGGTTCCATTTCCAGCAGGTTTTTGCCGTTGAAAATGACCTCGCCCCGGGTCACCTCGTAACCCTCGCGCCCGGCCAGCACATTGCCGAGGGTGCTTTTACCTGCGCCATTTGGACCCATGATGGCGTGAACTTCGCCCGCCTCGAGTTCCAGGTCCAGGCCCTTGAGAATTTCCCTGCCTGCCACGGTTGCGTGCAGGTTGGTGATTTTTAACATGCTTGGCATAGTCTTGATTGGTTCCCTGTTGTTACTTGAATCCGGCCCGGTGCTGGTCACGCCGTCAGCCCACGGCGCCTTCGAGACTGACTTCCAGCAAGGCCTTCGCCTCTACTGCAAATTCCATTGGCAATTCCCTGAATACCTGCTTGCAGAAACCATCGACGATCATGGAAACGGCGTCCTCCTCGGAAATTCCGCGTTGCAGGCAATAAAACAACTGGTCTTCGCCGATCCTCGAGGTGGTCGCTTCGTGCTCGACCTTGGCGGTCGGGTTTCTGACTTCGATATACGGAAAGGTGTGTGCGCCGCAATGCTTGCCGATCAGCATCGAGTCGCACTGGGTGTAGTTGCGGGCATTTGCCGCCTTCGGCGTAACCCGTACCAGGCCGCGGTAGGCGTTTTGTCCGTGGCCGGCGGAAATACCCTTGGAGATGATCTTGCTGCGCGTATTGCGGCCTATATGGATCATCTTGGTGCCGGTGTCGGCCTGCTGGTAATGATTGGTCAGCGCGACGGAATAAAACTCGCCCACCGAATCATCACCACGCAAAATGCAGCTTGGGTACTTCCAGGTGATCGCGGAACCGGTTTCCACCTGCGTCCACGAAATCCGCGACCTTGCACCACGGCAATCGCCGCGCTTGGTGACGAAGTTGTAGATGCCGCCCTTGCCATTTTCATCGCCTGGGTACCAGTTCTGTACCGTGGAGTACTTGATATTCGCGTCTTCCAGCGCCACCAGTTCCACCACCGCCGCGTGCAACTGGTTTTCATCACGCATCGGCGCCGTGCAGCCTTCCAGGTAACTGACATGACTGCCTGCCTCGGCGACGATCAGGGTGCGTTCGAACTGGCCGGTTTCCGCCGCGTTGATCCGGAAATACGTGGAAAGCTCCATCGGACAACGCACGCCTGCGGGTATGAATACGAAACTGCCGTCGGTAAAAACGGCGCAATTGAGCGCGGCGAAAAAATTATCCCGCTGCGGCACCACCGAACCGAGATATTTCTTTACCAGTTCCGGATGTTCCTGCACCGCTTCGGAGAACGAGCAGAAAATCACGCCGGCCTTTTTCAATTCGGCCTTGAAGGTCGTGCCGACCGATACGGAATCAAACACCGCATCCACCGCCACACCTGCGAGACGGGCGCGTTCGTGCAGGGGCACACCCAGCTTGTCGTAGGTTTCCAGCAGCTTGGGGTCGACTTCGTCGAGGCTCTTGGGCCGGTTCTTGTCCGACCTGGGTTCGGAAAAATACGAGATGGCCTGGAAATCGATGGCGTCAATTTTTAAATGCGCCCAGTCGGGTTGCTGCATGTCAAGCCAGTGGTTAAACGCGTTCAGACGCCATTCGAGCAGCCATTCGGGCTCATTCTTGCGTTTTGAAATCGCCCTGATCACGTCCGTCGACAGACCCGGTGGCATGGTGTCGGAATCGATATCGGTCACAAAGCCGTGCCGGTACTTCTGCTCGACCATTCTGTCGATCGTGGATGTCTCAAAGCTCATATCTGTATTCATTCCAGTTACTCGTGTGTTCGGGTCACGCGTTCAGCGTGGTGATGTGCAAAGGTCCCAGGCCCGGTTTGACCGGTTGCGCCATTTCAGCCAGTGATACGCCTGCCATTGCTTTCGCGACCGCAATGGATATGCGTTGCCAGTTGCCACGCAGGCTGCAGATGGCTTCCTGGGCGCACCGACCCTCCTCCACGCTGCATTCAGTCATGGCAATCGGACCTTCGATGGCGGCAATGATCTCGGCGACGCTGATAGCCTCTGCCTCGCGTTCCAGGCAATAGCCGCCGCTGGCGCCGCGGTAGGAGTTAACCAGGTTCATTTTAACCAGCATTTTCAATACTTTGCTGACAGTCGGCAACTCCAGGCGGGAACGCTCCGCGAGGGCCTGCGCAGTCAGTACTTCGCCCCTTGCCAGGTTCAGCTCAACCATCACCATGATGGCGTAATCTGTCATTTTGCTGATGCGTAACATAACGTGATCAAAAACTCCGATGTGGAACCCTGCAAGCTGATATCCATATAGTACTATATTAGTACCATATAAAAATACCATCGCCGGCATTTCATAGAGGGCCGGTTTACGGCAGAATTCACCAGCATGGAATCAGCCGGTGAAAAAGTGTCTTCAAGCAACGATCCGCGTCTTGAAAAAGCCCGTCTCTGGCTATGGGAACTGGGGGTCGATCCACGCTCCGAGATTCGCAACATCGCTGGTGACGCGAGTTTCCGGCGCTATTTCAGGGTGCAGTCAGATGGTGAATCGCGCATCCTGATGGACGCCCCGCCACCCGGCGAGGATGTCAGGCCGTTTATCCTCATCGACCGGCGCCTGCGCGCGGCAGGTCTGCACGCACCGGAGATTTTTCATGCGGATGAGGTCAATGGCTTCCTGTTGCTGGAAGACCTCGGAGATGGTCTGTACCGTGACCTGCTCAACGCGGACAACGCCGATACGCTGTTCCCGGCCTTGTTTGACATGTTGACGAGCCTGGCGCTTGACGTCGACAGCAGCGGCCTGCCCGCATTTGACTACCGGAAACTACGCAGGGACATGGATCTTTTTCCGGACTGGTACCTGGGCGTGCACCGCAAAATCACCTCCCCCGAAACGCCCGATGAAACCTGGGACAACTTCTGCAGACGTGTCATTGACGCCGCGCTGGAGCAGCCACAAACATTTGTCCACCGCGATTTTCATTCCTGCAACCTGCTCAGCAACGGCGGCAATGGCATCGGCATCATCGACTTTCAGGACGGTGTGCTGGGCCCGGTCAGTTATGACTTCATTTCTCTGCTGTGGGATCGTTACATCAGCTGGCCACGCGCCAGGATCGAGAACTGGATGGAAGAAATCCGCCTGAAATTCGGTCTCGATATCGAAGCCTCTGCGTGGCGGCGTTACTGCGACCTGATGGGACTGCAGCGTAATTTCAAGATCGTCGGTATTTTTGCACGCCTCCACTACCGCGATGGCAAAAGGGGTTACCTGGAAATGATCCCGCGTTTTTATGACTACCTCACCGGTACCTTGCGTCATTATCCCGAGTTTGCCGACATGCTCAGGCTCCTGGAACGACCAGAATGCGCGCCATGATCCTGGCCGCAGGACGCGGTGAGCGCCTGCGACCGCTGACGGACACAACGCCCAAGCCGCTGCTGGAAGTGGGTGGGCGGTCGTTGCTTGGATATCACCTCGCGGCCCTGGCAACGGCGGGGTTCAGGGAAATTGTCATCAACCTGGCCCACCTCGGTGAGCAGATCCGCGACACGCTCGGCAACGGCTCAGCCTGGGGATTAAATATCCATTATTCAGCCGAACCGCCCGGTGCGCTTGGCACCGGGGGCGGGATCAAACAGGCCCTGCCCCTGCTGGGTGAAGCCCCGTTCGCGGTGATCAACGGTGATGTGTTCACCAGCTATCCCCTGGCAAGACTGCGGGCGATCAAATGCGACCATGCCCACCTGGTGCTGGTACCCAATCCTGCGCATAACCCCGCTGGTGATTTCGCGTTAAGCGGTGGCTACGTCATTGCGGATGGGCAACCGCGCCACACTTTCAGCGGCATCAGTGTGTACCACCCGCGCTTCTTCGCAGCAGCAGGTGATGGCAGCTTTTCGGTCGTGCCCATGCTCCGCTCGGCGATGACGCAACACCAGGTAACCGGTGAAATTTATACGGGTCCCTGGCACGACATCGGCACGCTGGAAAGACTGGCAACGTTGTGTGAGCAACTCACCTGAACACATCCTGTGAGCCCAATGGCGGGCCGTTACAGGTGCTGAAAATTCATCCGCGCACCGGTCCGGCCGGGTTGAAACATAAGATACTTCGATTCACTGCGGAATAATTGACATAGATCGTAGAAATGGCGGGCTTTGTCGGTATACTCGCGCTCAACTTGAAATTACAGCCGGCCGGTTCTTACTGACATGGCTGGCAAAACAGAAGCATCAGACCATTGATTGAATTAATCCAGGCTTTAAAAGGCAAACCATCCGGAGATTTTTTATGAGAATCGGCATACCGAGGGAGCAATTTGCAGGTGAAAAGCGCGTAGCCGCCACCCCAGAAGTATCCGCCCAGTTTATGAAATTGGGTTTTACTGTAGCGGTTGAATCCAATGCAGGCGCCACAGCCAATTTTTCCGACGCGAGTTATGCAGCGGTCGGATGCAGCATAACCAATACCGATGAAATCTGGCGCGACTCAGACATCATCCTGAAAGTGCGCGGCCCTTCTGACGAGGAAGCCGGGTTACTGAAAGCGGGCCAGACACTGATCAGCTTCCTGTGGCCGGCACAAAATCCCGAAATGCTCAGGAAACTGACCGAAAAAGGCGTCACGGCGATCGCCATGGACAGCATCCCGCGTATCTCACGCGCCCAGAAAATGGACGCGCTCAGTTCGATGGCCAATATCGCGGGCTACCGGGCCGTGGTCGAGGCCGCGCAGCATTTTGGACGGTTTTTTACCGGTCAGATCACGGCCGCGGGCAAGGTGCCGCCGGCCAAGTTCCTGGTCATCGGCGCAGGCGTCGCCGGCCTGGCCGCGATCGGCACCGCGCAGAGCATGGGCGCCATCGTGCGTTCGTTCGATACCCGTCCGGAGGTCAAGGAACAGATCGAGAGCATGGGCGCGGAATTCCTGATGCTGGATTTCGCCGATGAGGATGGTACGGGTGAAGGCGGTTACGCCAAGGTCATGAGCGCTGAATTCATCGAGGCGGAAATGGCCCTGTTTGCCGAGCAGGCAAAGGACGTGGACATCATCATCACGACCGCGCTGATCCCGGGCAGACCGGCGCCACGCCTGATCACCAGGGAAATGGTCGAATCCATGAAGGACGGCAGCGTGATCGTCGACCTGGCCGCCGAACAGGGCGGCAACTGCGAGTTGACGGTACCCGGTGAGATAGCCCATCACAACGGCGTCACGCTGATCGGTTACACCGATTTGCCCAGCCGCCTGGCGTCCCAGTCGAGCCAGTTGTACGGCACCAACCTGCGCCACCTGCTGACCGACCTGACACCGGCAAAAGACGGTAAGATCGTGGTCAACATGGAAGACGAGGTGATACGCGGCGCCACCGTCTGCCTCGATGGTAAAACCACCTGGCCGCCACCGGCGCCAAAACTGTCGGCCGCGCCGCCCAAGGTAAAACCGGCGCCGGCAGCGATGGCCGTGAAGAAAAAGCCGTCTGTCTGGGGACCGGTTATCGGCATGCTCATCGCCGCTCTCGCGCTGTTGGCGCTGGGCACCGTTGCACCGGTTTCGTTCATGGCGCACTTCACCGTGTTCGTGCTGGCGTGCTTTGTCGGCTACATGGTGATCTGGAACGTGACCGCCGCCCTGCATACACCGCTGATGAGCGTGACCAATGCGATATCCAGCATCATCATCATCGGCGCGTTGCTGCAAATCAGCTCCGGCAGCGAGACGATCAAGTGGATCGCGATCGCGACCGCGGCCATAGCCAGCATCAACATCGTGGGTGGTTTTGCAGTCACCCGTCGCATGCTCGAAATGTTCAGGAAGTGAGACTGTCATGATTACCAACACCGGAATTATTGCGATGTCGTATATCCTTGCGACCATCCTCTTCATCCTCGCGCTCGGCGGGCTTTCCAACCAGGAAACCGCCAGGCGTGGCAACTGGTACGGCATCATCGGCATGACCATCGCGCTGGTTGCGACGATACTCGGACCCCGGGTCGACGCCGCTGACTACGGCTATCTGCTGATGGCGCTGGCCATCGGCGGCAGCATCGGCCTGCTCGCTGCGCGCCGGGTACAGATGACCCAGATGCCTGAACTGGTCGCCATCCTGCACAGCCTGGTGGGCGCCGCCGCGGTGGCTGTCGGCTTCGCCAACTTCATGGACCCGGACCGGTTGACGCACTACGCCGGTGTCGAATTGAGCATTCACGACATCGAAACCTATCTCGGTGTGCTGATCGGTGCGGTGACTTTTTCCGGCTCGGTGATCGCCTTTGGCAAGCTGTCCGGACGTATCGGCGGCAAACCGCTGACGCTGCCGGCACGGCACTGGCTGAACCTCGCCCTGCTGGTTGCCACCATCTGGTTCGGCTACCAGTTCGTGGTGCAATCCGCGGCGGGCGGTGGTTTGCAGCCTCTGATCATCATGACCGCTTTAGCGCTGGTATTCGGTATCCACATGGTCATGGCCATCGGCGGCGCGGATATGCCGGTGGTGGTCTCCATGCTCAACAGCTACTCGGGTTGGGCGGCGGCAGCCACGGGTTTCATGCTCGAAAATGACCTGCTGATCGTCACCGGCGCCCTCGTCGGCTCGAGCGGTGCGATCCTCAGTTACATCATGTGCCGTGCGATGAACCGCAAGTTCCTCGCCGTGATCGCCGGTGGCTTTGGCACGGGTGGCGGAACGGTCGCTGCAGCGGGTGAAGACCAGGGCGAAGTCGTTGCCATCAGCCCCGAGGAAACGGCGGAACTGCTCAGCGACGCCAGGGAGGTCATGATCATACCCGGTTATGGCATGGCGGTCGCACAGGCCCAGCACATCGTCAATGAAATCACGCAAACCCTGCGCGCCAAGGGCGTCAATGTCCGTTTTGGCATACACCCGGTCGCCGGACGCATGCCTGGCCACATGAACGTGCTGCTGGCCGAAGCCAGGGTGCCCTACGATATCGTGTTCGAGATGGACGAGATCAACGCTGACTTCCCGGATGTCGATGTGTCCATCGTCATCGGCGCCAATGACATCGTCAACCCTTCGGCGCTGACCGACCCGGAAGGGCCGATCGGCGGTATGCCGGTGCTTGAATGCTGGCACGGCAAGACTTCGATCGTGCTCAAACGCAGTATGGCAACGGGTTATGCGGGTGTGCAAAACCCGCTGTTCTTCCTCGAGAATACGCGCATGCTGTTCGGTGACGCGAAGACAACCCTGGAAAAGGTCTTCAAGTCGCTTTAGGCTTTATTCATGGCTTTATTCATGGCTTTATTCATGGCTTTATTCAGGTCCATTTCCAGACGACCCCAGGGCGCAGGCGCTGGGGGGTTCCTGTTGCATACCACGCATGACGCCGCCCGCCGCTGGCCTGCCGAGACCAACTGCACAGGTCTGCCCGTCGCCCATTTCCCGTTGCGCCGCATGTCTTTCTGCCGGAAGTTCCGGTATAAAGCCATCAGGCCGTGCGCGGAAGTGAATTTTTTCTAAAACTTATTGTCTTTAGTGTTGTACTGTGGTATAACACCTATACATGACACTATTGCAGGATACCCAGACCATGAAATCTTACCGGACATTTATATTGATTTTGTTTGCAACGCTGTTTTTCACGGCTTGTAGCAAGGAAGAGGAAGCAACGGTTGTCGCCGTCCCGGAAGACGCCAACCCCCTGCTCGCCTATGTTCCAGCCGACACGGCCTATGTCTACGCCGACCTTGAAACGGTGCCCGAGGCGATCACCGACGCCTATACCGCACGCTTTCAGCCCGTGCTGGATGTCATATCGAAACAGATCAGCCAGTTCCAGACCGAATACCAGGCGGGTGAACACGAGGGTGACCAGGCCGCCCGCCTGGCAGCGGCTGTCCTCGACGAACTGGGCGGCAGTTTGAGCGAAGAGAGCCTGAACAAACTCGGCATATCCCTGCAATCCCATTACGTCTTTTATGCAAAGGGTGTTTTTCCGGTTGTCCGTATTGCCCTGAGCGATGCACAGCAACTGCGCAATGCGATCGCCCGTATTGAAACTAAAATGGCTTACCAGTTACCTGTCAAAGACCTCAATGGCAGCGCTTACTGGCGTGTTGCGCAAGACGATATGCCGGTCGGCTTGTACATCGCGATTCTCGATCAGCAACTGGCGCTGAGCGTGTTTCCGGTCAAGGCTGAGGACAGCCTGCTGGCAGCGTTCCTGGGCCAGCAAATGCCTGCAGAGAGCATGGCTTCCAACAATGTCCTGGCCGTCCTGAACCAAACCATGGGTTACAGTGGTTACGGCTCGGGCATCCTGGATATTCAGAAAGTGGCGGATGAGATATTGAACCCAGACAGTTACACCCGCGGCTTGCTGGATCCCGAAATGACGACCCGACTCGACTCGCTCGACGCCGTTTGCGTGGCCGAACTGAAGTCCATCATCGCCAGGACGCCGCGGATGACGATCGGCACCACCCTTCTCAGCAGCAACGAAGTGGCCGTGCGTTATGACCTGGAAATTGAGAAATCACTGGCCAGCAGTCTTGCCGCACTGGTGTCCGATATTCCTTCTGCTGCCGACGGCGACCACCTGTTGTCCGTATCGCTGGCGATAAA
>JBFZEL010000254.1:0-2795 GCA_041306925.1 Lysobacterales bacterium | reverse complement strand
TCAAGTGTTTCCGGATCCGCCACGACCACGGTCGCCTCGGACGGGCTAAAGCAAACTGCCATTGGCCGACCGTGGCTGTCGAAATACGTGACGATGCAATCAAAGATCCATGCCGGAGTGTTGGCGTATTTCTGCCCCTGCGCTTCTGACAGGGTCGAGGAGAGGACCTCGGGGTTGAGGCCAAGCGGACCGGCGATATCAGCAGCGTCGCTCTGCCAGGGGTCACCGTGCGCAGCATTGAACGGATTGGGCGCCAGGAGCGGGTTCTGTGGAACCCCGGTGTTTGGCGATGGATGCGCCGTCGCTGGCGCCCCGATGTAGTCGGGTAGCGTCGTCTCAGGCCCCGGAGGGATTGGGGTAACTGGCTCACCGGCGTAAGCCGGCAGGACATTCATTAGCACGAGCGCTCCTAAAACGAGCACTGCCAGGCAATTGAGTAAGGTCGAGGTTTTCATGATCGTTTCCCCTCATTGGGTCATTAAGAGATTCCTATGCGAAGCAATGTGTCTCTGGTCAGGGCGTGTCCCGGAGCATGGTGACCCCAGCGTTATTTCCTTGGTAGAGGGTTCTGTTCGGCCCACTTACGGTACAGGCACATCGCCCCAGTCAAGAACCGGATCTGGGCTGAAATAAACCACCCGATCGTACACCAGCTCGTTGTCGTCGGGAGCTGCGCTCGTGGCCGGCTCCATGTAGTTGCGGAAGATGAAAAAGAGCCAGTCCTCGCCGTTCTCGTAGTCGAGATAGGCCGGGCATGTGTAGTTCTCGCCCACCGGGCTCTCAAACTGCGTATCCACTTCCATGCAGTAAGGCTCATCGTTGCACTCGCGCGCCACCTTCCAGGCATAGAGCATGTCGGCGTACTGATAGTACGGATCGTCCGGCGTCAGGTACTGGCGGGCACTGTCGCCGGGTTGGCCCGTCCCATCAGGTCGCAGGTCAAACTTGGTGCTTAATGTCGTACCCAGGCCGACTTGCCCTATCGGATTGCCATACAGACTGAAACTGGCATAGGTGGCCTTGCCCGTTGCCTGGTGATTAACGCCGTACACGATCACGAACTCGTCAACGTTGTTGCGAAGCATGAACAGCGGACCGGTCGTAAGATAGTTGTTATCGCGGCTAACGGCCCCTCCGTACTTGCCGCGCTGCAGTGCGACGTAGGGTTTCTCACCCATGGTGTCGGGGCCCGCCGACCAGATGTCCGTGTCCAGCTCTTTGTAGGGGTAGCCCGGGTCACCCTGGGACAGGCTGGCGTATCGGTTCAGGATGGCCGCGCGGAGGCTCTTCAGGGCCGGATAGAGCTCCATCTCGGTATGCCCCGTGCCCTGCGGTCGCAGCACGGGCACCGGCTCGGGGTCGTCCGGGAACACGGGCTCCACTTGCAGCTCACCCTGGGCGTTGAGCGGCGTGACGCGGAAGGCCTTCATGTGGTTATTCGCGTTCACGATATACTCCGTGATGTCTGCCGAGCTTGCCGGCACAGAATTGCGCGTGGCAAAGGTAAAGACGGTGTCCTTCGGGCCGATTCCCAGCGGTGCAATGACGGGCGAGATTGCATCCACGTTGATAATCTCGGCGGGGTAACCGGCGGCAAGCACCGCCTCGCGCACAACCCGCTCCGTTTGTCGATTCCCGGTGATGATGTAGACAATCGGGGCCAGGAAAGGATCGGGACCGATGGTGTGCATGGTGGCGATGTTGGTTGGATCGCCGACAGCGATCCCCCTCGGCTGCTGGGACTCGTCTACGTCTGATGTAAGCGGGTCGTCGGGCAGGAAGTAGGCGTACGTCGTGAAACCGAAATAGCGGACCTCCGGAGGGGTCTCTCCAACCAGGACGAAAGCCTCATCTTCCCGTAGCTGCCAATACTGATTCCGGTCATAAGCGGGACCCCGTGTGTCATGCATGCGCGTATCATTGGGATCCTCGAGCAGATGCGCATCTGTCAGGACCATATAGGCATTCGGCCAGGGATTGTTGGCCAGCGCGGATGGGATGACGTCTGTGCAGGCCATCTTGACAAAGTCCATGTATTCAAAGGCAGCCTGGTGCACATTGAATCCCGCACGCTCGAAATTCTTCTGCAAATTGGGGAGCTTGGCCTTCCAGTTAAACGGCGTGGGCGGGCCTGCTGCTGTGGTGGACACCAGGTGGACCAACAGGACCGTCGTGACCGCGGCGGCCAACGCGATTGACTTTACTACTTTGCCTTTCATAGTTTACCTCCGACTGAAATGAGTTGGGTTGGTTTTTGTGATCTATGAGCGAATTTATCTTTTGTCATTTACATCTCCTTTTATCTCTGTGGTGGATCAATTGAAATTGGATTCCTTTTACACTTCCTTTTGCTGAATGACCCCGATCAGGTCGGTGGCTGCGGCGGCCGGAGCCTGCCTCCCGGACCATACCAGCGCCCGATGCGTCTCGGGATCAACGCCAATCAGCAGCAGACCGGGCTGCTGCAAAAGCGGGAACAGGAAATCGGGCTGGGTGACTTCCAGGTCGAAAATGACAGCATCCGGACGCAAGCGTGATAGCACTTCAAACGGCTTTTCCAGAGGTTGCTCCAGGTTAAATACTTCGAGGCCAGGGTAAGCAGCCAGGCTGGCCTGCACCCCCAATAGGAATACTGTATCTCCTAATACAACAACCCGCTTTCGCTCTTTCGCCATGCTTACAGAATAGCAAATAGGCGGAGCACTCACAATGGCCTAAGCGCTAAAAAATTTATAGTCCGCATAAAGCACGCGGACTATCAATTGTGCTAGTATAGATTTTTCAAAAAAAAGTGC
>JBFZEL010000253.1:0-3617 GCA_041306925.1 Lysobacterales bacterium | reverse complement strand
GCGGAACCTGCGAAACCTGCGGTAAGCACCTAGAATCAATAGGATAGGAAAAGGTTACCTGCGGCCAACCTGCGGCCAACCTGCGGCAAGACCAGACCGGGTAGGGGAGAAGGTATCCTGTCAAGGTCATGCATTTCCATCCATCCATCTATCCCTTCAATTAGTTCAATGTGTCCTTGATCTTGAACGGCGGGCTTCATTGGACCCATGAAGTCAATGAGGTTACCCGCCGTTAGCCCCATTCATCACGGCCTCTCTCATCCCCCTTCTCTTCAGCTTCCATTTGGAAGTGTCGTTTCCTGTCTCAGGTTCTGGTGGTTTTGATTTCAAAACACCTGTTACTCTCTTGGTGAATGGGCAACCCTGGCTTCCATGGTTCACTTGATCTCTTACTTCTATGGTCGGTCTGAAAAAAATAGAAACTATATATAGATAAGGTACGTGACAGCAGCAATTTTGTTTTCAATGTATGCAGTTGCTGTCCTTGAAATTACAACATCCATTGTTTTCAAAATAATCCGGAGATGTCATGGAAAAACGCCCATACACCACTCGTGTAACCTTCACTGATCAGCAACAGCGGATCATTCTCGATAATTACCAAACCAAAACCGCAGGAGCCATCCTCAAACTCCTACAGGAAAGCGAACCTAACCAGCAATTCAATGAACAAATGGTCTACTCCTTTCTGCGTCGCGTCAAACGCGAGGCCGAAAAATCCTATCAACTTCTGTTAAAAACCAACGCGACGGAGGCCGCCGAGAATCTGAAATCACAAATCCAAATCATCATTCCAGACAAAAAAAGTAAAAACTCGCATATTATTCATCAATTCCTTAACAACATTATTAATAACAGTTGAGAAAACTACCATGATCAAATTTAATCTCCATCAAATCGAAGTTCCCGTTTCCAGCAGATACATCAATGATCGTCTGCAAGAGTTAATTGCCCAGGACAAAGAGTTTCAACGCGACATTGAAGACCAGGTATTCGGCTATATGGTTCAAAATGATCTTTATGATGTCGAAAGCGGTTGGCATGGTGAAGAACCTGATCGCATTGTGCTTAATATACCCTTGCCCGTGTATCCGACCCGAACTCGCTATTGATTCAGCACCATGACATGGAAAAAATATACTTTGATTGTTATGGTGTCCTTTTTGTTACAAGCGTACCCAGTGAGCACAGTTGGATTAATTCTGCGTAACGTCGGTTTGTAATCAAAAATCAAATATACCGCATTCGGTACCTGGCTCAATCCAGGTACCAATTTTTTGTTTAAGGTTAAATTATTATGAATAAAGAAAATTTATTAATGAAATCTACCCCCGACGGTAAGCCCGTAAATTGGCGTCCCAAGGGGGATGAATTTACTCTCCAGGTCATTGAAAGAATCTATAAACTTTATGAAACCATGACCATAGCAGAAGTCCATCAGCAGATTAAACGAGAGTTCCCTGGGAAAAAATATTCCCTGGACAGAATCAGAAGGCTGATCAGGCTCAAAAAGCGGGAACTGTCCGATCAGGCTTTTGATTGCATGATTGATGGGTGTGAAGATCAAGTCGAAGCCATTAGAAATAGAATCCGCATGAATTTGATGGACAAGCGTTCGCGTCTTACTCTGGGTTTGCAAAAGCTAGTCGATGATTCACTTGACGATATGATGCGAGATTTGTAATTAGCTGTATTTGTGCTGAGAATTTAGCCAGTTGTGCTTGTGTGACCTCCGGGTTGCAGAAGTGCAACTGGTTTTTTTTACGGCTTTGTACTCTTCAGCAAATATTCAGTAAAATATCGCCATGCATGATTCATACGCTAAGCCATTGATTTATCTTAATTCCGGTGCCACACCGGAATTGAAACCCCCTTATTCCACAATGTATATGTAAGCCAAATCTACTGTTATTCCTGGCTTTTTTGCGGTAACTCCCATCTGGCATCGTTTTTCCCCAAAGGCGGTATCTATATATAGTGGACGCTCGCCCCAATCCACAGGGAGAATTTGGCTTAGGAGCTATACCCCGTTTGCCGGTCGTCCTCTGTCTCTGCGGCACCAGGCCCCACGCGGAGGTGGTAGTGATCCTCGCGGCCGGCGCTGTTTCCGCCGTCAAATAAAAAACCGGCTTCCGTGCCGGTGTGGTGATGTTACGCAATCACCAAACGCTGGGTTTGTTGCAGATGCGCCCCCGCGATGTCTTGACCCGCTTTGAGGGCGGCGGCGATTTCCGCCTTGAGAATCGTGGTGACGATCTGGGTGCGCCGGAAGCTTTCCGGAACCTGGGTCTCATCATCCAGAATCACCGCAGGGGGGTTTTTCTGCACCCTCAAGGCCACATCCGCCGCTTTAGGCCGCAGGCCCGTCTTTTCCAGTTCGCCCAGGAGGTAGTGGCGCAGACGAGCGGCGTTATGGTTCGTCACCCGCGCGCGCACCTCCATGCGCTTCTTGGCCTCGTCAATGGCCGCTGCTTCCGCCTCCAGGTTGCGGACATAGCGGGCGACATTGAGGGCCTTGTCTTCCCAGGCCCCGGCCAGGCCCGCCAAGGTATCCGCTATGGCTGCCGGGGGCAGGTCGTCCATTTCGGACAGGGCTTCCAGGGCCTGTAAATAGTCTGCCGACAGTTCGTACAATCGCAGGGTCGATGCCATGGTCATTTCTCCGTAGAGAACCCGGAGCAACGGGTTCCCGGTATGATGGTTACAGGGCCAGTCCGGCCGGCTCGTTTTCCGTGGTGGCCAGGATGCCCTGGCCATTGCCTTTGCTTTTGTCCCTGGCGCGGGTCAGTTCCTGCACCAGGTACTGCTTACGTTTGGCGCAGTGGTCGGTTAAGGCCACTTTGTCCATGGGGGTCAGCCGGGCAATGACGGCATCATGCGCCCGCCACCACAGGGCCAGTTCATGGACCTGGTCGATTTTGGCAACCGCCGTTTTGAAGCTCTCTAATTGGTCGTGGCTGTCTGCCGTGGGGTCCCTGCCGGTCAGCAGCCAGTCCCGGAGCAGTTCTCCGGTCTTTACCGACGGCGCAAAGTGGTCACCGTCAAACAGACGAGTGCGGTCTTTTGAGGCCGTCGCCACATGACCTTCGACAGTCAGATCAAAAACGGTTGTAAATTCATATTCCAACCCCTCCCGTTGTATCGGGGCTAAGCCAATTTTGATGGGTTTCTTTTTGCCGTTGTCATCCACCAGGTCATAGGCGGTTTTAGTGCGCATGGTGACGATGATGTGAAGACGCGAGCCGATGATGGCGTCCACCAAGGCGTTATGCTTGGGGGTTACTTCCCGCCAGGCGGCGAAGCTGTTGCCCGAGCGGTTGGCGCTGATGGCCTTATCGTGCAGATCGAGGATGCCGCCTTCCCCGGTCCAGGCATGGGAGAGCGAGTCGATGATCAGCAGGTCGTAGCCTGATTGCTCACTCAGATGAATGAGTTCGATGTAGCGGTTGGGGGTGAACGGCGGATCGAGCACCGCCACGTCATAGTCGGTTAAATGGGCGTACAGTTCGCCACTGCCGCGTTCGGTGTCGATCAGGGCGATTTTGCCGCCCGGTACCAACCCTTGGGCGAGCAGCAGGGCGGAGTAGGTTTTGCCGGACCCCGAGGGTCCGCATAAT
>JBFZEL010000252.1:0-2725 GCA_041306925.1 Lysobacterales bacterium | reverse complement strand
ATTAATGTAATTCAACCTGACCCCTTTTGCCCCATTTTGCCCACTGTGGGGTTAACCCGTCTCCTTCCGGTTGCGCGCACGGCGCAGTTCCCGCGGGTGCACGACCCGTCGTAATTTGTCAAATACATGGATCAGCGCCCGCCACGGGTGACGCAGGGGCATGCGCGGACCGGCGTAGCGCATCACCTCGCGGACGTGTTCACGCTGCTCTTTCTTGTAGCAATGGATGGGGCATTTGGCGCAGGTCGGTTTGTCCTGGCCGTAGGGGCATTTGGACAGACGCTCTTGCGAGTAACTCATCAGCGCTGCACAGGCGTCGCACAAGCCGCCCGCCTGCTTGCCGTGGTGGTCCTTGCAGTAGATGGCGGTCATTGCCACCAGTGTCTTGTGTTCAGCCTTCAGTTTGCCGGTCAGTATTTCCATGGGGCGACTCTAGCACGCCGGTATTGGTGCCGAACTGACACGGGTCAAATAAAAAACGGGCGGCTATACTATTGAAGATTTTTTCTGGCTTGAAGCAGCGCCCGAGATATGGCTATTGTCAGGCAGCGACGCCTGACCCCTCGTTCACGCGGAGTGACACCGGCATGACAAGAGCAAAGCAGGACACTTGCCATCTGTACACGGACTTGGCGTGGCTGTGGCCGATGTGGGGCGATGCAGCCACTGAGTACGCTCACTACTGTCAACACGTCAGCGGCCTGATCCGAAAGTATGCCGGGCAGGGGACCGTTACACGGTATTCACATGCGTCAAGACTGGCTGAAAGCTGAACCAGCGCATCAGGCGACGCCCGACCTGCGAGGTTGGGGCGCGCTGTCAGCGTTCGGCGGGCAGGCGTGATGCACGTGGAAATACGCCGGGCTGTGCCATCCGATTTCCAGGAGATTGCAGACCTTGCGATGTCTGCGTTTGGTGTTTCGGAAGGACCGGAAATTGTCCGGTTGATCGATGACCTGTCGGCAGATGTGACAGCTCAACCTGTCCTGTCGCTGGTCGCAGCCACCCATGGAAGGATTGTCGGACACGTCCTTTTCAGCAAGGTCAGGCTCAAACCACCTGCTCAAAAGGTGTCGGCCGCAATCCTTGCCCCTCTCGCCGTCCATCCGGATTTTCAGTCCCGGGGCATTGGCGGCCAACTGATATCAGCGGGACTCCGCCAGCTTTCAGGCTCGGGGGTTGATCTCGTTTTTGTACTCGGTCATCCCGGCTATTACCCCAGGTTCGGTTTTTCAGCTGCCGGGATCAAGGGTTTTCAGGCACAATACCCCATCGCGCCAAACAACGCCGATGCCTGGATGGTACTGGAACTTCGTCCTGGAATAATCGGTAACACGGGCGGGCAGGTGCTATGTGCCGATGCGCTCGCTGATCCAAAATACTGGCGTGAATGAGGTATGACCGCCAGCAAACGTCTTGGCAGGGTCGCCCCGCCGGCAAGGTTCGCTTGCTGTTCCCGCGCCCGTCAAGCCACACATTGGGTGTTTCTATGAATATGTATAAGTCAGCCGTATCAGTAGTCGTACTGGCCTCGCTGTTAACGGCTTGTGCACAGGTACCATCCCCGCAGCAGGCCAATGACGAGGGCAACGTTGCGTACTATTCACAGCGATACGATGACGCGCTCGCCAGGTTCGGGCACGCATTGGCTGTGGCAGAGAAAAATGGCGACCAACAATACGTTGCAATTGCGATGTTCGGCCTGGCGCGCACCTATGCGCAGCTTTGCCAGGAAAGCGATGCAGAGAAATGGTTCAACGCTTCGATAGCCGCACGCGAGGCGCTGCCCGACACTCCTCACGCCTATATCACGCAAAATCTTCTCGAGTATGGAAGATTTCTCGCAAGTTGGTCCCGTCAGTCAGAAGCGCTGAGCCTCTATGATCGTGCCATGCCTCTGCTTGAATCCCTGGGACTGGAAGAGGGAGACCCGCTTGGGTATGTCTTTGTCCTGGATGAATACGCAGCGCTGCTGACGTCTGCCGGTCGAACGGGCGATGCATCTGCGGCCAATGCGAGAGCGAAAATGCTACGGGAGACCTACAAAGGGCGAAAGGCTGAATTCACGCCAGAGCCTTACCCGGACTGCAATCAAGGTACCTGACATCTCCAGGTTCCGGCGTGACGGCGGCGCCGGTGCAAGCGGTCCGGTTCCGGCCACTGATCTTTTCGCGATCCCGGTTCGCCAGTTCGTGAGAATGCTGCGCATTTTCCACCGGGAGCTTCGAAGCCAGCGTAATTGAGTATTCACGGCAACTGGAAATCCAAAAAAATACCCCGGCAGGTGGAGGGGTGGGGATTGGTGGCCGGCAAGGCCGCTCGACCTCGTCTGCTTTCCGTGGCCAGTTCAATTCCCGAAACGGCAATTGAACCCGCGTCCGTGATCTTTAGCGCAGGGCGTACCAGACTCCTCGGCCACTGCCGTGCTGGTTCAGCGTGCCGCGTTCGACCAGTGTCCGGAAATGCTGCTTCAGCGTGTTGCGGCTGGCCCCGGTCAGTTTGATGGCACCGCCAATGGTGACGCGGCCATGCTCGCGGGCGAACTCCACGATCTGTAGCTGCAGTTCCGGCATGGCCGCCAGCACGATCTTCTCGCGCTCGACCTTCTTGTCCAGGCGCCGAACCTGCTCGGCCAGGGAGCGCAGAAAGAACACCAGCCACGGCTGCCAGTTTGGAGATTCCGTGCGGATCGTGCCTTGAGTCTGGCGCAGTGCTAGGTAATAAG
>JBFZEL010000251.1:0-2725 GCA_041306925.1 Lysobacterales bacterium | reverse complement strand
AAGCCTTTCTCGTCACCAGGCTGGTCAATAACCACAGATCTTTTTTCGATTTTGCCCACCAGAATTTGTCCTGATGCCGAAAAATCGTCAGCAAGGTTGCCGCTCAGATACATCTTTTAATTACCAATCGCATTCATCATTGTGACCTGCATCCCGGCAATGTTCTGATCGATGAATATGACCGGGTTTTCATCATCGATTTTGATCGGGCGAAATTCAACTGGCAGCATCCGGAAAAATTGCGCATCGCCTACCTCCGGCGCTGGAAGAGGGTTGCGGAAAAATACTGCCTGCCGGCCATTCTCACCGATCAGCTTATTGACGAAATCAACCGACTCGCGGTACTTCATCCGGGATTACAGCACTCTATAGTCGGAAATCAAGGGTAGTATCAAAATATGGAAAGGCACCAGTCAACTGAATTATACCGGATGGATCCGGCAATTCCGCTGCCGGACCGGAAACGCAGCGCTCGGTTGGCACTGCGGGTGTTCCTTTGATGACCCGGCCCACCATTGGAGCGGTGATCATTGCCAGAAACGCCGAAGATCTTATTGCGGACTGCCTCGCCAGCGTTTCCTGGATGGATGAAATCGTGGTCCTTGACAATGGCAGTGAGGATTCTACGCGGACGATCGCTGCCAACTACCGGGCAAATGTTTTTGTTGAACGGCAATGGCAAGGTTTTGGCTTGCAGCGGCGACTGGCGCAAAGCCACGCGACAGCTGATTGGCTTTTCTGGATCGATGTTGACGAGCGCATGAGTCCGGCCCTGACAAAACGGATCAAACAACTGCTTGCAAACCCCGATCTTGATTCGGGTTTTGCCTACAGTGTCCCCCGCGCCACCGACTTTTTCGGACAGACGATGCGTCATTGCGGCTGGTATCCCAACCGGGTCGTCCGCTTTCATCACCGGCTGAGCTATCGTTATAATGAGGCCCATATCCACGAAAAGCTGGATGTCCCGGCAGTGAAGGTCCGCTCACTTGAAGAGGAACTGATTCACCTGACCACCGAACGCTTCGATAGCTACCTGAAGAAATCCGCCGACTATGCCGATATATGGGGCAGGGATCGGGCGAGAAAAGGTCATCGGACCTCCGTAGCCGGCATCCTGTTACACTCGATTGGGGCTTTTTTTACCAGGTATCTTCTCAGGGCAGGCTTTCTCGATGGCTATCATGGCTTGCTGCTGTCGATCCAGAGCAGCCATTATGTCTTCAACAAGTACCTCGCCCTGTGGATCTACAGCCATGGTTTTCGTCCCATCGTTCCGGAACAAAAGCCGAGGAAGGACAAACCGGTCATCTGATCGTCATGCATATCTGTCATATCAACCTGGCAAAAGGGTTTCACGGCGGCGAACGACAGACCCTGAATCTATTGCTGGAACTCAATGCATTCAAAATCAGGCAGAGCCTGTTCTGTCATCCGAGAACCCGTTTGCATCAGGAGTCCGAGGCAGCTGGTATCGAGACCATTGCCATCAGTCATTGGCTTTGCAGGCACCCGCACCCGGAACCCGGAACCGTGATTCACTGTCACTGCGGCCGGAGTGTTCATTGGGCTGCTGTCCGGCATTTATGCTATCGTCAACCCTATGTCGTAACCCGGCGCGTCGACAATCCAATAGGCAGAAATCCATGGACCCGGTACTGCTATCGGCACGCCAGTGCCATTGCCTGCTTAAGCAGCGTTATTGCCGTCGAAGTGGCCAAAATCGCAAAACAAGTGCATAGAGTGGTAATCCCCAGCAGCTACTCCGGCTTTCAGACCAACCCGAAAAAGGTGGCGCAGATCCGGCAAACCTTTCATGGCAAAATCCTGGTGGGACAGGCAGGCAAGATGATTGCACACAAGGGATTCAGTTTTACCATCGATGCGGCCAGACTCTTACAGCACCATTGCCCGCGAGCACATATCCTGCTGCTTGGTGACGGTCCACTCTGGGCAGAGCTGCGGGCGCAAGCCCAAGGACTTTGCAATCTGACCATGCTCGGCCATGTGGATGATATCGGTAATTATCTGGCAGCTCTCGATCTGCTCGTTTTCCCGTCTCTCCACGAAGGGATGGGGTCGACGATTCTGGAGGCCATGCAGCACGGCGTGCCGGTGGTGGCCTCCAATACGGGAGGAATCCCTGACCTGATTGAAAACGGGGTAACGGGAGTACTGGTTGCGCCCGGCAATGCCCAGGAACTTGCTTCGGCAGTCAGCTCCTTGCTGGAGCAGCCGTCTCTTGCCCGCGCCCTGGCAGCGGAGGCACGCCGGCGTCTGCCGCATTTCTCGCCCCGAACCATGGCCAGACGATACCTGAAGCTCTATGAGTCGGTATCGTCCTTATCGGCGAGAAAAATAGATAAGTGAAAAGATTTAATAAGTCTGCCTAAGTACGTGGGCAAATATTAATTGGAAGATTAAAGACTTTTCTTTCTGTGCTCAATGAGAAACAAAGAAGGCTTTATCTTGGTCTGGAGGCTATAAAGCTTGGCCGTGGCGGCGATGTGCGCATGTAATCGGTTGCGGGTGTTGATGTAAAAACCATATACAACCTGAGCCAGGAGTTGAAAGAAAAAAAATTTTGTCTGTCCGGGCAGTGTAGGAAAAATACTGAAGGACAACAAGTTTTCATTGAAAGCCGATCGCAAGTGTGTCTGCGAAACCCGACATCCGGATCGGAATCGTCAGCTTGAGATCATTGCCGAGACGAGAAATCGATTTG
>JBFZEL010000250.1:0-4109 GCA_041306925.1 Lysobacterales bacterium | reverse complement strand
TTCTCATCCAACACCCGTCACCAGGTGCGCTACCAGCACATCAAGGGCTTCAATGAAAAATGGAATGATAAAGTAAAATCCCGTCTCGCCGCCATTAAGGCCGGTTATTCGACCCGCATGGGTGCCGCCATACGTCACGCGGGTCACTACCTGTCCCACCAGCCAAGCGATAAAAAATTGCTGTTGATACTGACCGACGGGGAACCATCCGACGTCGATGCAGATGACGCGCACTTACTGATCGCAGATACGGCCAAGGCAGTCAGGGAACTCGACCAGGCCGGCATTTATACCTACTGCATCAACCTCGATCCGGATGCCGATGACTATGTCCGGGAGATATTCGGCAACCAGTACACGGTGATCGATCACGTGGAACGCCTGCCGGAAAAACTGCCGCAGTTGTTCATGACATTGACCAGGTGATCAACCCGGCGTGGATGTCTGGCACCTGACTCTGACCCCGGCATTTGATAAAGGTCACCGCGGCGAAGCGCTGGTGTACCGGATCACGATACCGGCATACACATTGCGCTCCGGCGCCGGTTCGTAATAGCGTCCGCCGAAGGAATTGATACGGATATTGCTGTTGTATTTTTCGTTGAACAGGTTATTGATGCCCACATAAGGCCGTAAAAGCAGCTTTGCAGTCTGAATGTCGTACGTGGCCCGCAAGGCGGCAACCACGTAGTCGGGCACGCTGACGCCGTTGGCGTTATCCGCAAAAAGACTGCCGGAATAAAGCGTTTCGAATGCCGCATTGAAGCCACCGCTATTTTTGTAGTTGAAGCTGGCAAAGGCAAAGTACTCCGGTACACCCGGGAGACGGGAGCCGGAGTAATCGGCCCCGCTTTCATCGACAAAGCGGTCAAACCTGAAACCGGACCAGGTCAATGACGCGTCGAGGCCCAAACCACTGGAGCCACGCCAGGCGACCGCGGTTTCGATACCCCTGCGGGTGGATTTGCCCGCATTGGTGTAAAAGGTTCTGCCGGGCGAGCCCGGAAGCTCATAGGGCACCAGTTCACCTTCAAGATCGATATGGAAAGCGGCAATTTCGGAGTAAAGCTGTTGTGTTCCGGTCTTGAACCCCACTTCGTAATTGACTGCCGTTTGTGCCTGCAGTGACGGGTTGAACCCCCCGCTCCCATCCGGATTGGCCAGTTCAGTGGTGGTTGGGGTTTCGAATGAGTTGCCGATGTTTGCAAATAACACGCCGCTGCCCAGCTTGCGGTTCAGGCCAAGCGAATAGCTGGGCTCGCCAAAACTGGCCCGGCCCGAATCATTACCGTCAACCAGGTAACGGTCAGAGGCTTCGAACCTGATAGTGTCGTAACGCAAGCCGGCAGTCATGTTCCAGCGCCGGTTAAATTGATATCTGCCCTGAACGAAGACGCCGTTACCGTCAGCTTTTTCCAACTGGTCAAACGACAGGGGCCCGGCAACCCCCTGCAAATTATCAAACCGTTTGCGGGTGTCATTCTGACGGTCGATATCGAAACCCGTAAGCAATTCCCACCCCGCGGGTAAGACATCCGCGAATGTGTATTGCGCCCCAAAACCATAAAAGAACCGGTCCAGGTCAACCGCGCCACCCGTCTCGAACGGCAGGTAGTTCGAAAAATCGCGCCACACGTAGTAATTCCTTATCATCAAGCTGCCCGCCGCGCGGTCCCTTTTATAAACGACGCCAAAACGCTGCTGATCGAGTGCCTCTCCCGCGTCATAGACCAGGTTTGCCGCACGTGCCGATCTGCGGTCGAGCGCAACCTGCGTGGCGCTGATGCCGCCGGCGTCCTGCGCGCGCGGTTGATCGGTACTGTTCAGCACAAAGGTCAGCGAATCATCGCCACTGAGTTCGACACCAAATCGCCCGTTTAACACCGTGCCCTTTGCAGCCGAGTGTTCGCGGTATCCATTGAGTTCCTGCGAGGCCAGGTTGACAAGATAATCGAACCCGTCCGGCAGGGTTTCGGGAATACCGTCGACAATGATCTTTATCCCGCGTATCCCGAATGCCGAGCGGGCGCCAAAACCGCGTAATGAAATCCTCAGATCCTGGGCCATGTTGTAACGGTTTTGCATGTATAAGCCTGGTACACCGGCGAGGGACTCGTCGAGGGCCAGTTGTTGCATGCCGTTTTGTATAGCTTGCTGGTCCACGACGGAAACCGAACGGGCAGCCTCCCACACGGTGGTTTGCAGACGTGTCGCGGTGACGATTATTTCACCCAGCGGGTTTTCCACTTGCTCCTGTGCCAGCACGAACGCCGGCATAGCCAGCAGGGCAAGGCTGATTGTCCAGGAGGCGGCATAAAGACCATCGCGTCGCCGGCCTGACAGGGTTGCTGAAACCCTGCAACAGCGCAGGAGCCGGCTACTCCTCCTCATTGGCTGCTGCTGGCGGAAGGGAAGGTTTCGAGAGGATGAACCAGAACCCGTAGGCCATGATGGCGGTCATCAGCACTTTTACCCAGGCGGGCGTGATCAGGAATCCAAACAGGTAAACCAGGCTGGCGGCCATGAACCCGACGGCAAAGATCTTGGCAACGCGGGGGATAACCCCGTGGCGTTCCCATTGCTGTAATGGCGGTCCGAACAGTCGATGCGTGTACAACCAGTGGTGGAAACGCGCCGAACTGCGGGAAAAGCACCATAAAGCCAGGATCATGAGTGGCGTAGTCGGCAGAACGGGTATAAACACACCGGCAAAACCCACGGCAAATAACAACCAGCCCAAGGTAAAAAATAACGGTCGCGTCAACATGGCAAGCGCTTTTCGGGCAGGTGACGGGGGCAGTCACCGGTCTTCGAATCATATTTAAAAAACACTGCTTTTTTGCCAATAGCAACCATCTCTCACCTGCAGTCATAACCTGATTTTTTATACCAGCTGAAGAGTTTTCCGCCGGAATATTCGCAATGGCGTACCCCCAACGAATATCGAGTATAGTTTGAACATCTTATTGCCAGCAAAGACATATGAAGGAAGACCTGTCATGAACCCGACTGCCGTATCCCGGATCGAGCAGGTGACCGCCGTCCTGTTCGCCGCGGCCCTGCTGACAATGCTTCCGCTCAAGCTGCTGCCCGCGTTGATTGCCGGCCTGTTGGTCTATACCCTGGTTCACGCGATGGTACCCCCGCCGCAGACACCGGCCACGTCGGGCGCCGAGTTGCCGCGCGTGCTGGCTGTCACCCTGATCGCCACCGTGGTAATCGCGCTGCTCACGCTTTCCGGGCTGGGCATTGCTTCATTCCTGCGTCATGGCGGCGAGAACCTGCCCGCGCTGGTCGAGCGCATGGCCGAAATCGTCGAGGGCGCACGCGACCAGTTGCCGCTGTGGTTGCTGCAATACCTGCCCAAGGACGCAGAGGCTTTGCGCCAGGAACTGGTACTCTGGCTGCGCGAGCACGCCGGCACGTTCCAGGTGGCCGGCGCGGAGTTCGGCCGCGGCCTCGGGCACGTCCTGCTGGGCATGGTGGTCGGTGCCTTGCTGTCGCTGGAAAAGGTCGTGCTCAGCGAGACCGAAGGCCCACTGCCCCGGGTAATCGCCGAACGCGGAGAACAGTTGGCCAATGCATTCCGGCGGGTGGTGTTCGCACAGTTCCGCATATCGGCGATCAACACCGTGTTCACGGCCCTCTACCTCGCCGTATTGCTGCCATTGCTGGGCATCGAACTGCCCTTCACGAAGACCCTGATTCTGCTCACCTTCGTGGCCGGCCTGTTGCCGATCCTCGGCAACCTGATCTCGAACACGGTGATCTTCATCGTCAGTCTCAGCCTGGGTTTCTTCGTCGCATTGGGCTCGCTGGCATACCTCATTGTCATTCACAAGCTCGAGTATTTTCTCAACGTAAAGATCATCGGCGGGCAGATCAGCGCCCGCGCCTGGGAACTGCTGGTCGCCATGCTGATAATGGAGGCGGCGTTCGGCCTCGCCGGCCTGATCGCCGCGCCCATTTACTACGCGTACATGAAAGCCGAGCTGAGCAAGCTGGGTTACCTTTAGCGGGTGTGCAGGACACTGTCGGGAATCGTGCTGCTCGCACTGAACTACTTTACTGGCAGGGTAAAAAACTGAGAAAATCACTGCCTCAATAAA
>JBFZEL010000249.1:0-2845 GCA_041306925.1 Lysobacterales bacterium | reverse complement strand
TTTTGACCCTATGCGGATTCCCGACAGGTTCATCGTCGGCAGTATTCCACCAGAGGGTCTAACAGACCCCGAAGCCGTAAAAGGTGTGCAGGTCTCTGCTCAGCAAACCCGCATCAACCTGGAGTATCGCGAACAGACAAAAATTGGTGAAATTCGCGCATTTGTCGAGGGTGACTTCTACGGTGACGGTGACACATTGCGCCTGCGCCATGCCTTTGGTCAGTTTCGCAGCATACTGGCCGGCAAGACCTGGTCAACGTTCATGGCCAATGACCAACCGGAGGAAGTGGATATCGAGGGCGTGAATGGCCAGGTCCTGCTGCGCAACTCACAAGTCCGCTGGACCCCGCAGTTTGGTGAGGGCTTGAATCTGAAACTGGCGCTCGAAGACCCCCAAACTGAAGTCAGCAACGGTGAGGGTCAGAGGGGTCTTTTTGACCTTGTAGCCAGCCTGGAAAAGCTGCCCCTCGGTGCACTGGGTACGTGGAATTACCGGGTAGGTGCAATTCTCAGGGACTTGCGTGCAATACAAACTGATAGCGCTGGTGATGACCTTGGAAAAACGCAGAATACGACAGGGTGGGGTATAACCACGAGCGGGCGACAACCTTTGACCTGGTGGGCCGAGGATGATTACCTGCTATGGCAATTGACCTACGGCGAAGGCATCGGGCATTACATCACTGACCCGGGTACCATCGGCGGTGGTGACGCGGTGTTTGATCCTGAAGGCGAGTTACGGGCATTGCCCTTGTTTTCGGGTTACGTTTCCTATATGCACCGCTGGCCCCTGACATGGGGGGTTCTGGCTGGCTGGCCGGGAGTTCTGAGATCAAGCTTTACGCTTAGCTGGGTGGACATCAGGAACTTTGACTGGCAAGCGGACGGCGCCTACAACAGCACCACGCGAGCCTCGGTGAACCTCATGTATAACCCGACTAGAAACATACAAGGTGGCGTCGAGTACCTTTGGGGTGAGCGTATCAACGCGGACGGCAGCAAGGGCACTGCTTCACAACTACAGTTTGCCATGCGTTATATCTTTTGAGTTTCCGGGTGGTTTTTGCCGGGGATTGACCGCGTCACACCAACACCATTTTTCTGAACAAATAGCATAGATTTTGACCTACATCATTGTACTGTCTGCGCGATCGGCGCACGGTTGGACATCAGTGGGATTCCATGTCCAGACCAAGGCGAGGCTGTCATGAAAAAATTAATAATTTTTTATAAATTATTCTTCGTTTTGTTTTTTTTCCAGGTCGCCATTGCGGCCGATACCGTACCGACCGATGTCCAGTTGCCCGGCACCCAGCCGGCGGAAATCGGCAACCTGGAAACACCGGATAAATGTGATAACTGTCATGGCGGCTACAACAGTGCGGTCGAACCCGCGTACAACTGGCGTGGCAGCATGATGTCACACGCCGGTCGCGACCCCATTTTCTGGGCCACGATGGCCATCGCCGAACAGGATTTCGATGGTGTGGGCGATCTGTGCATACGCTGTCACAGCACCGCAGGCTGGCTGGCCGGACGCTCGACGCCAACCGACGGTTCCGCTCTCACGGCGGGGGATTCCGACGGTGTCGAATGCGACTACTGCCACAAACTGACCAACCCGGATGATTCCGAGCATATCGGTCAAATGACGGCGCCATTCATCGCCAACGACGGCACCGAAGGTTACTATGGCTCCGGCATGTCTTCCGTCTGGGGCGGCAGTGACAAACTCGGGCCATATGACAACGCCGCGGCACGGCACCAGTTCATGCAGTCCAAGTTTCACCGTGACCGGGATTTTTGCGGCACCTGTCACGATGTATCCAATTCCGTGACTGGCGACCTGGCACATAATCATGGTCAAATGCTGGCTCCCGCCCCGGTCGTGGCTAGCAAAGTGCCTGGATCACCGGTGGACGGAAAGGCGGCCTTCAGCAACCCGCCCTATGCATACGGCATCGTTGAACGCACCTTCAGCGAATACAAAGCCGGTCAGATATCACAGACCCTGGTGGATGACTTTGGCAAACAGACAGACCTGCCGCGCGGCGGTGTGCTCGAGGCGATCTATCTCGCGGCGACCAAGGGTGAAACCATCAGCGCCAACTACCAGAACCCCGCCGCGCCACGCTACTACAGTTGCCAGACCTGTCACATGCGGCCGGTCACCGGGACAGGCGCCAACAAAGCGGGTGTTCCGGTGCGCACTGACCTGCCACTGCATGACATGACCGGTGGTAATTACTGGATGCCGCTGGCGATCGAATATCTCAACGCACAAGGCAAATTGCGTCTGGGTGGCGGCATGACGCCGGCTCTTATACAAGCCATGAAAGATGGCGCCCTGCGCGCGCAGGAACAACTGGAACTGGCGGCGGCCCTCGAGGTCAACCCGGCTACAAACAAGGTCAAGGTAGTCAACCATACCGGCCACAAGCTGATCACCGGTTACCCGGAAGGCCGGCGCATGTGGCTGAACATCAAGTGGTTCGATGCCAGCAACGCGCTGCTGCGCGAAGACGGGAAATATGGACCGCTGCCAGGGGTATTCGCCAATGGCGTGCAGGTGAAAAGTCTTTTGAACCTCCATGACACCAACACCAGGGTGTGGCAGGCCCACATGGGTATGACCAGCGAATGGGCCCGGCAGTTGAAGGGACTCGGCCGGCCGGATTCTTTACCGCTGAGCTTCGACAGGACAAACGGGGAGGTCGTGGACACGCTGGGTTCACTGGCCGCCCAGGCGGACGGCACCTCGGTCGAGACATTTCATTTTGCCTTGAACAACGTCGTCATCCAGGATAACCGCATACCGCCATACCGCATGAGTTATGACATCGCG
>JBFZEL010000248.1:0-6116 GCA_041306925.1 Lysobacterales bacterium | reverse complement strand
CCAGAGTGATCACTCTGGCACTTTACTCTGACCCCGTGCTGCCGTGCTGCGGCGGGGATGCAAAAAAATAGCCGCTTCAAAAAAGATTCAGACGCCTTCCTTCGAGGATCGCGGCGCGTCTGTTGTGGACCCGCAGTTTATACATCAGGTGCTGGATATGGGTACGCACCGTGCGAATGCTGATGTCCAGGGTTTTGGCGATATCCCTTGTGCGCACGCCCTTGGACAGCAGCACAAGAATCTCAAGTTCACGTTGCGACAGCGCGTCCGTTTTGATTGCGGCCGGTGCCTGCCGCAGGTCTGCATGCACGGTGGGCTGTTCGGCGTGACAGATGTGCAACAACATCTCTTCACCGGCCTGTTCGAAAACGGTCAGGCAACTGACGGAGAAGCGTTTTTGCAAATGGTCTGAGGTGTCAAAAGACGATTGGAACGCATGCACTGGCTCGTGCAGAAAAGCCATTTCAATCAACGGGCAGTTTTCAAAACAATAGAGGTTGCCATTGATATCATGCCCGCACATCAGCTCCCAGCACTTTTTGCCCAAGGCGTCCGGGCGCGCGTGGCCGAATGCCTGTTCCGCGGCTTCATTCCAGAGCACGACCAAACCCTGCCGGTCGACGGCGAAAGCCGGATCACCCGTAACATAGTGCTGAGATTGCATATCCATCGTTTCCTCCCGGTTAATTACCCGATGAGACGCAACTTTTGCGAGGAACGCGCCGTGGCCATTGAACCGGCCTGAACCGCTTCACTACCAGTCTATATGATTGGCCGGGCTTGGCATTGACCCAAGTCAACTTTGCCGTGTCTTCAATCACATAATATGAACTGGTGCATCCAGATTTTCATTGCCCCGCAAGGGGCGAGCCCAGCGCTGAGAGGGACATGTCGTGGCTATGAACATTCAATTTGTTGGCGCCGCCGGTGAGGTAACCGGTTCCTGTCACCTGGTCACGGTGGGTAACCAGCGGCTGTTGCTTGACTGCGGTATGATCCAGGGCGGGCACCAGGATGAAGCCCGCAACCGGGAGCCATTTCCGTTCGATCCCAGGAGCATCGACGCCGTGGTGCTGAGCCACGCCCACATCGATCATTCCGGGCGTTTGCCATTGCTGGTCAAGAACGGTTTCCGCGGGCCCATTTACACGCACCGGGCCAGCCGTGATCTTTGTAGGGTCATGCTGCTGGATACGGGTTTCCTGAACGAAAAAGACGCGGATTGGGAAAACAAAAAACGCGAGCGGAAAGGGCTCGGGCATATTGAACCCCTGTTTACCGTCAATGACGCGAAAATCGCCCTGCGCCGCTTCAAGGGCCTCGTGTACGGGGAGGAACTGCAGATACTGCCCGGCATAACCGTGCGTCTTGCCGACGCCGGCCATATACTCGGGTCATCGATCGTCGAACTGTGGCTGAAGGACAATGACAAGACCCGGAAACTGGTCTTCAGCGGTGACCTGGGCAGAAACGACATGCCGGTCCTGGAGGATCCCACCGTGATCCGGCAGGCCGACCGGGTGCTGATGGAAAGCACCTACGGCGACCGCCTGCACCGGTCCTGGGATGATTCCATGCAGGAATTTCAAGATGTCCTGAACAGTGTCACCGGCAGTCGTGGCAATATCCTGATGCCCGCCTTCGCCGTTGGACGCACCCAGGAAATCCTCTACCTGCTGGCGAAGAATTTTGACGCGTGGAACCTGGATCGCTGGCACATTTTCCTGGACAGCCCGATGGCGATCGAGTCCACTCGGATCTTTACCGAAAATACCGACCTGTTCGATGCCGAGGCTGCGGAAATGTGGCGCCGCAACAGCAGCAAACCGCTGTTGCCAAACCTGCAGCTTTCGCGGACCCCGAACCAGTCGATGGCGATCAACCGGATCCGCAGGGGCGCGATCATTATCGCCGGCAGCGGCATGTGCACCGGTGGCCGGATCAGGCATCACCTGAAGCACAACGTCTGGCGCAGGGAATGTCACGTGGTCATTACCGGTTTCCAGGCGCGGGGTACGACAGGGCGCGCGCTGGTCGACGGCGCCCGGCATATCCATCTATGGGGTGAGGAGATACGGGTCGCGGCAGCGGTGCATACCATCGGTGGTCTGTCCGCCCACGCGGATCAGGCGGACCTGAAAAACTGGTATGCCGGTTTCCATGGCAGGCCGCCGGTGACCCTCGTGCATGGCGAGGCGCAGGCGCTCGCGGGTCTTGCCGATTGCCTGCGCAGCGAACTGGGCGCGCCGGTGGATATCGCTCAACCCGGCGCACGACTGACACTGGGCTGAGATGCGGCGGGTTTTCATCGGCGTCCCGATCCGCCAGGGCCAGCAGAGACAGATAAGCGCGATACTGGATAAGGTCGGCAACCCGGGCCGCGAAATACGCTGGGTGGCGGAGCAAAACCGCCACCTGACCCTGGCCTTTCTCGGTGACCAGCCTCAAGCGGTCGTCGAGGCCCTGGCCCGCTCAATGGATACGGCCTACCAACAGGCGCCGGCCTTTGAATCGGTGTTTTCAGCACTGACGCGCTTTCCCTCTTCAAAGGGTGCTATCGTGGCGCTGGTCTGCGCGGGCGATGCAACGCTGGACGGTCTTTTCCGCATAACGGGCAGACTGTTGGAGCAGCATGGGCTCGCCGCAGAACACGAAAGATTCAGACCGCACATCACCGTGGGCAGGATAGCCAGACCCCGGTTCCTCAAGACAGGTCTCGACCAGCCAACCAATGTCCATCTGCCTGTTGACAAGGTAACGTTTTACCAAAGTACACTCACGCCAACTGGAAGTGTTTACCTGGTGCTCAAGGAAACACGACTCGCTCAGGCGGGCGCCCGATCCGTTTGAATAGTCACAGTTCCGGCTGCGGGTATTGGCCGGGGTGACCTTGTGCCGGATTGAAGCAGGTCACATAATGATTGCAACACTGGAGTAAAGCCTATGCCCAAAACACTGTACCTTGTCCGACATGCAAAATCTTCCTGGGACGACCCTGCGCTGGGTGACAGGGACAGACCTTTGAGTGAACGTGGTCTCAGCAGTGCGCCGGACATGGGCAGGCGCCTGGCGGCGCAGGGCCACAAACCCGAACTGATCATTTCCAGCCCGGCAAAGCGTGCTTTTACCACGGCCAAGAAGATCGCCAAGGAAACGGGTTACCGGGAATCGAAGATCGTCACGGATGAGCGCATGTATTTTTCCGGTACACGCAGCATGCTGGACCTGTTGGAAGGGCTCGATGACAAGCACAAAAAGGTGATGATCGTTGGACACAATCCAGCCCTGACCAGTCTGTTGAACATCCTGTGCGATTGCCCGATAGAAAACATGCCGACCTGCGCGGTTGCCGTGGTTGGCTTTGATATGAATTCCTGGTCCGAGCTGTCCATATCGAGCGGTGAGCTGCTGGCCTACGATTTTCCAAAAGGGCCGGGTAGTTTTTCGGACTGACACTCACGGGAGTCCAAACATGGATTTTCTCAGGTTATTGCCTGTATTGATCAGTTTTCTGCTGATCGCCGCACATTTCTTCCGTGCAGGTCAGACGGTTGTTGTGGTCCTGCTGTTGTCCCTGCTGTTGTTGCTCATGGTTCGCAACGTCTGGGTTCCGCGGGTCATACAACTGGTCCTGATGCTCGCTGCGCTGGAATGGTTGCGGACCCTGTACGCCATCGCCAGTGTGCGCATGCAACTGGGTGAACCGTGGTCGCGGATGGCCATGATTCTCGGCGCAGTGGCACTGTTCACCGCGCTTGCGGGCCTGGTTTTCAGGACCACGGCACTACGCGCAAGGTATGCGGAACCAAAGCGCGCGGTCATGCAGTGAAGTGACGTGATCCGGTCATTTGCCATTGGCGAAAAAGTGCCTGCAAACAGTGAGTTTTTCAGCGGATGTTCGAGGAAATGGGTTCGATTTGAGCTAGAATAGGGTTAAACGATCTTGATCCGTAAATGACAGGAGAAATGGGCATGTTGACTGGAAAAACAATAATTGTTGCCACGCTGGGTTCGCTGATGCTTGCGCTGATGGTGGGAGACCTCCAGGCAAAAGGTGATATTGAAAAAGGTGCAGATCTGACCACTGACTGTATCGAGTGTCACGGCATGGATGGCAAGGGTAATTTCGAAACGCCACCCATTGCCGGTCTCAAGGAAGACTATATCGTCTCCCGTCTCAAGGGTTTCAAAAGCGGCGCAGTCAAAACCACTGACGGTTTAATGCACATGTATACGGAAGATTGGTCCGACCAGGAACTACAGGATCTGGCCGCCTATTGGGCGTCAAGAAAGCCATAGAAGATAAACCCTTCATATAAAAGCGCTGCGCATGGAAGCAGCGCTTTGACCTCCCGTGATGATAAGACACCGGACAGGCTTGCGCGGCTTTGCGAAGACTGATTCGCATGCATTGAAAATGGCGCCACACGTTTGCAGCGCGCAAACTCTGTATCAATCGGAGTTTCCTTTGGCATAGCGCGTTGGCTTCTGTATGATATCGAAGCGTTGTCAGGTTCATGGCAGATTGTTGGACGATTTCAAAACAGTTGGCCAACCGGAATAAAAAATAGAGATTTTCAAAAGTTGACCCAGGCGGCGCCAATGAAAATGCAAACACATATACTGGCAATCCCGATGCTGTTCCTGTTGCTGCCGCTGGCCGGCATGGCCCAGGGCGCAAGCACCGACAAGGCAATCAGCGCAACCGAGCGCAGCGCGCTATTCCCAAATCGGGCTATGATCGAGTTTGGCCGGGTTGCCGCACAGGCCAACTGTGCGGGTTGTCATGGCATGGACGGATTCAGCGACGCGCAAGGCAAACCGCAATTGGCGGGACAGCGGGCGGTGTACGTTTACCGTGTACTGCAGGATTTCCAGTCCGGCGCGCGCAAGGATGAGTTGAAAAATCACAATGCATTTCTGAACGATCAGGCCATGCTGTCAACCGCGGTTTACTACGCCAGCCTGACACCCGCACAAGTCACGAAAAGTCCCGATGTGACCGGGCTGGCCAATGCTGCCGGGCCGGCCGATGCTGCGGAGCAGGCCACCCTCGCCGTTGATGACCCGTTTTTAAATATCCGCCCCGCAATGAAGAAATGTGTCAAGTGCCACGGAGAATCAGGCGAGGCCCCGGGTTCCGGTATGCCAAGCCTGACCGCGCAGGCTCCCGAGTATTTCGTGGCTGCGATGATGGCCTACGTCGACGGTGGCCGCAGTCACAACCTGATGAAAAAGCTGGTGGGCGAACTGGATGAGACGGCATTGAAGGAAATGGGGGTGTTCTACGCCGTCCAGGAGCCACAGCAGACCACGACCCGGGGAGACGGTGACATCAACGTCGGACGTCGCTTGTCGGAACCCTGCGAGTCCTGTCACGGTGTTGATGGTAACGCCGGGAGTCCAGGCATGCCTACCCTGGCGGGTCAGGATGCAAAGTACTTCATCAAGGCCATGACGCATTACAAGGATGGAACGCGTAAACATCAAAAGATGTTCGAAGCGGTGGAGAACATCAGCGAGCAGGACATGCTCGACCTGGCAAGCTATTACGCTGCCGAAATACCACGCCGCAGAGATGTGCGTATGCCGCTGAATAGCACCGAGTGGATCACGCGTTGCGAGCGTTGCCACGGTCTCGACGGCAACAGCAGCGACCCGCGCTACCCGATGCTAGCCGGTCAGGACGAAACCTACCTGCGGAATATGCTGAAAGCCTACGCCAACGGTGCGATCGAGAACACCACGATGTATGCAATGGCTGCGTCATTGAGTGACATGGATATCGATCGCATCGCTGCTTTCTTTGCATCACAGCAACCGAAAGCCGCGGTATACATGCAATTGCCATGTGGGGATGAGCAGCAGTAATATCGCCGGATTGCAGGGGTGACGGATTAGCTTTGAGTGGGACCGCCGTTGGAACCACATTTTTAAGAGGAGAACAGAAAATGTTGAGCAGGAAATTGATGATCGCAATGATGTTTGTGCTGATGCTGGCTGCCGGTGCCGTCCAGGCTGGCGGTGACGCAGCCAACGGTAAAGTGCTGTCGGCAAATTGCGTTGACTGTCACGGTGATATGGGCCTGGGTGATGAAGAAGTGCCGGCGATTGCC
>JBFZEL010000247.1:0-4439 GCA_041306925.1 Lysobacterales bacterium | reverse complement strand
GTAATTGAACTCGGTGATCGAGGACTCGCCGAGGATCCGGCAAAATTCGAGGAAACTACCCGGCCGCTCCGGGATCGTCACCACCAGCAGGGCTTCGGTGCCCTCACCCAGCGCGCAGCGCTCGACGATATGGCCGAGACGGTCAAAGTTGATGTTGGCGCCGCTGAGCAGGGCGACCCAGTCACCCGCGGGCGGGTTGTTGCCTGCTTCGCGGGCCGCGTAGCGGATGGCGCCGGCCACCGCCAGTGCGCCGGCAGGCTCGACCGTGGCCCGGACTTCCTCAAAAATCAATTTGACTGCCGCGCAGACCTGGTCGACGCTGACCATGATCACTTCATCGACCAGTTCGCGGCACAGTTCAAAAGTCAGCTGGCCCACCTTGCGGACCGCGACGCCATCGGAAAAGATACCGGTGGTGCCGATATCCACGGGGTGTCCCGCGACCAGCGCCGCGTGCATGCTGGCGGCGTCCTCGGGTTCGACACCGATGATGCGGACCTGCGGATAGACCGCCTTGACCGTCGCTGCCACACCGGCGGCCAGGCCGCCGCCGCCGATCGGGATGAAGATGACGCCGGGTGGTGTCTCCAGTTGCTGTGTCAGTTCCACGCCGAGGGTGCCCTGCCCCGCGATGACCTCGGCATTGTCGAACGGGTGGATAAAATAACCGCCGCTGGCACGGCTGAACGCGATCGCCATTTCACAGGCCGTGTCGTAATCATCACCGCACAATTCGATCTGCGCGCCCAGCGCCCTGACCGCGCGGACCTTGATTTCGGGTGTCGTCACCGGCATGAATATCGTCGCCTTGACACCGAGTTCGCGCGCGGACATCGCGACACCCTGGGCATGGTTGCCCGCAGAGGCGGCGACCACGCCGCGGCTGCGCTCGTCCGCGGTTAATTGCCGTATGCAGTTGTGGGCGCCGCGCAGCTTGAACGAATAGGTGTTTTGCATATCCTCGCGTTTGAGCCACAAGCAATGGCCTATGCGTGCCGACAGCGTGGGCGCGTACTCCAGCGGCGTCCGGCGCACCAGGTCATACAGCGGTGCGGTCAGCGCACGGCGCAAATATTCCTGTGCGATCCTAGACATTGACCATCCGCAGTTTCCTGTTATGTGTCAGCTTTTTCCTCATGCCACGTTCGAGCGCCGGTCCTGTTCGGCATTGCGTATGGCACGGTTGACCAGTTCCAGCAGCGCCTCGGCACAGGCTGCAACGATGTCTGTCGACAGGCCGTGACCGCTGTATTCCACCCCGTCCACTTTCGCCCGCATGGTAGCCTCGCCCTGTGCGTCTTCACCCAGCGAGATGCTGCGCATTGCCAGGCTGAGTACTTCGATCTTGGTGCCGGTGACCAGTTCGAGTGCCTCCACGATGGCATCGACCGGTCCGTCACCATCACCGGTATGCGTGCTGGTAGTGCCGTCCTCGTGCGCCAGGGTCAGCGAGGCGGAGGGCGTGGTCTCACCATTGACGCGGCTGACCACGCTCAGCCAGTTCAGCGACCAGGGCCCCATGGTGCTGGTCTCATAACCGGTGATGATCGCTTCGAGATCGGCGTCAAACACCCGCTTCTTGACATCTGCGAGGGCCTTGAAGCGTTTCATGATGGCTTCGATCTCATTTTCCTGGAGCTCGTATCCCATCTGTTTGGCGCGATCCACCACCGCGTGGCGGCCGCTGTGCTTGCCGAGTATCAGCTGTGAGTCCTTCACGCCGACATCCTCCGGTTTCATGATTTCGTAGGTTTCGCGTGAAGCCAGCATACCGTGCTGGTGGATACCGGCCTCGTGGGCGAAGGCGTTTTCACCGACGATCGCCTTGTTGCGTGGCACGAAATTACCGGTCACCGCGGCCAGCAGGTGGCTGGCGGAGGCCAGGCGCCGGCTGTCGACACCGATTTCGACACCGTAATGGTCCGCGCGGGTGCGCAGCGCCATGACGACTTCTTCCAGTGCGCAATTGCCGGCCCGCTCGCCGATGCCATTGAGCGCACACTCGATCTGTGTTGCCCCGCCCTCGACCGCCGCCAGTGAATTGGCCACCGCCAGGCCGAGGTCGTTGTGGCAATGCGTGCTGATGTGGACATTTTCAATACCGGGCACCGTGCGGCTCAGCCAACTGAACAGATCGAACATTTCCGTCGGCGTCGAATAACCCACGGTATCGGGAATATTGACCGTGGTGGCGCCGGCCTCGATGACCGCCTGCAAGACCTCGGCCAGGTATGCCCGTTCGGTGCGGATGCCGTCCTCGGCCGAGAACTCGACCTCCTTGCAGGCCGAGGCCGCCAGTTGCACGGCGTTGACCGCGTGCCGGATGATCTCATCACAGCTCATATTGAGCTTGACCTTGCGATGGATCGGGCTGGTCGCGATAAAGGTATGGATACGCGAACGGGGGGCCGGTTCCAGCGCCTTGACGGTGCGTTCGATATCACGCGGGATGGTGCGGCACAGAGCGGCGATCACCGGTCCGCGAATCTCCGCCGAGATGGCACGGACCGCCTCGTAATCGCCCGGGGACGCCGCCGGGAAACCCGCTTCGATGATGTCCACCTTCAGTTCCGCCAGCGCACGCGCCACCCGCAGTTTCTGTCCAAGGCTCATGCTGAAACCCGGGCTTTGTTCACCGTCTCTCAAGGTGGTATCAAAAATCATGACCCTGCGGCTCATCTAAATTCTCCTGTCTACGGGGCGGATACCCGGTGTGCGCGGTGTAACCACTGCGGCTGGTCTGAGTTCAACATGATAAACATCGTGCAATCGTTCAAGCTGGCGTTTCAGCAACTCACCGGGGCGCGTGGATGATACGCTGACCTCCATGGCCCGGCGGCTGTTTTCTATTTCACCGATCGCACACCGGTCGAGGCTGAAGCCCCGGCGCTCGATCAGTCCCAGGGTCCTCTGTACCGCTCCTGCGCAACCGCTGAGCGTAATATTCAATATGTGATTCATGGCTGTTTTACCTTTTTATCTCTGCGGGTTCGAGCGCATCATCTTGTGGTTGGGCTTGCCCGGCGGGACCAGTGGCCAGACGTTTTCCAGCGAATCTATGGCCACGTGCAGCAGCGCGGCGGATTCGGTGTTGAGCAGCCATTCGAGCGCGCCAGTGACCTCTTCCGGTTCCCGGATGCTGCGCGCCTGGATGCCGAAGGCCCTCGCCACCGCCGCGAAATCCGGGTTGTCGGACAGGTGGACTTCGCTGTAATTGCCGGCGAAGAATATCTCCTGCCACTGGCGCACAAGCCCCAGTGCCGAGTTATCCAGTAACACGATCTTGACGTCGATGCCGTAACGCTTGATGGTGGCGAGTTCCTGGATGTTCATCATGATGGAGCCATCGCCGGAGACACATACAACGGTGGCCCCGGGCCTGGCGACCTTGACGCCGATGGCCGCCGGCAAGCCGTAACCCATCGTACCCAGTCCACCCGAGGTAATGTGCTCCAGCGGGTCGTTGAAGCGGCAGTGCTGGGCCACCCACATCTGGTGCTGGCCGACATCGCAGGTGATGGTCATACCCTTAGGTCGCGCCGCTGACAGGTCACGCAGCAATTTCGGCGCGTAGATGCCCTTGACGGGCGCGTCGTAACGCCAGGCAAACTCTTTCGTCCAGCCTGCGCATTGGGCGCGCCAGCCCGGGTTGGCTGTATTTTCGGGCCGGATACCCTCCAGCGCCGGCGCCAGTTCGCCGACGATGGCGACGTCCGCCTTGCGCAATTTTGAAATTTCGGCGGCATCGATATCGAGGTGAATGACGCGGGCCGCCGGTGCAAACTGCGCCAGCTGTCCGGTCGCCCGGTCATCGAAACGTGCGCCAACCACCATCAGCAGGTCGCAGTTCTGCACGGCGTGATTGGCGGCGCCATTGCCGTGCATGCCGAGCATGCCGACGTAACCCGGGTGGTCCGCCGGGATCACGCCGAGGCCCTTCAAGGTGCTGGTGACCGGCAGGCCGGTCCTGGCTATGAACTGCCGGAAAACCTCGACCGAGTCCGAAATGGCGATACCGCCACCTGCAATGACCAGCGGACGACGGGCCTGCGACAACATCTCGCTGGCCTTGCGCATGGCTGCGGCATCCGGCGGGGCCGATTCTTTCAAGCTCACAGGCGGCGTGAAAACGGCTGCACCGAGGCCCGCCGAAATGTCCTTGGGCAAATCGATCAGGACCGGTCCCGGGCGTCCGCTTTGTGCAATGTGAAACGCCTCGTTGACGATGCCCGGAATATCGGCCACGTTACGCACGCTATAGCTGTGTTTGACGATCGGCAGCGTGATACCGAATATGTCCACCTCCTGGAATGCATCGGTACCCTGCAGGGCGGGCGGCACCTGCCCGGTAATGACCACCATCGGCCCCGAATCCATGAACGCAGTGGCGATACCGGTGACCCGGTTGGGCGCCCCGGGCCCGGACGTCGCCAGGCATA
>JBFZEL010000246.1:0-6507 GCA_041306925.1 Lysobacterales bacterium | reverse complement strand
GTTCAACATTCGATGACGTTGACCGCCAGGCCACCCCGCGAGGTTTCCTTGTAGCGGTTCTGCATATCCGCGCCGGTCTCACGCATGGTCTTGATGACCTTGTCCAGCGATACCTTGTGTTTGCCTTCGGCCTGCATGGCCAGGCGCTGGGCGTTGATCGCCTTGATGGAACCCATCGCGTTGCGTTCGATACAGGGTATCTGCACCAGTCCGCCGACCGGGTCGCAGGTCAGGCCGAGGTTGTGTTCCATGCCGATTTCTGCGGCATTTTCAACCTGGCTCATGGTTCCGCCGAGGGCTGCGGTAAGACCACCTGCCGCCATCGAACAGGCCACGCCGACCTCGCCCTGGCAACCGACCTCTGCGCCGGAAATCGAGGCGTTGAGAACGTATAAAATGCCGATCGCCCCGGCGGTCAGCAGGAATTCGATAACGCCATCGTCGTTGCTGTTGGGGATGAAGTTGCAATAGTAATTCAGCACGGCCGGAATGATACCGGCTGCGCCGTTGGTGGGCGCGGTCACCACGCGTCCGCCGGCAGCATTTTCCTCGTTGACCGCCAGCGCATACAGGTTGACCCAGTCGATGATTTTCAGCGGATCGCCATAGGCTTTCTCATTCAACCGGCTGAGTTCGCGGTACAGTTCGGGCGCGCGCCGGTGCACCTTGAGTCCGCCGGGTAATATGCCCGGATTGTCGTAACCCCGCCGGATACAGCTTTGCATGGCGGCCCAGATCGTCAAAAGACCGCTGCGTATCTCTTTTTTGCTGCGCCAGGCGCGTTCGTTGGCCAGCATGATGCCGGCGATGCTCAACCTGTTGGCGGCGCACAGCGCGAGGAGTTCGGCGCAACTGCTGAACGGGAAAGGCACCGGGGTGGCGTCCTTGACGATACGGTCAGCGGCGGCTTCATCGTGGTTGACCACGAAACCGCCGCCAACCGAGTAATAATCGCGTTGAATCAGCTCTGCGCCGTTTTCATCAAAGGCCACGAAACGCATGCCATTGGTGTGGTGCGGCAGACTGGTGCGCCGGTTGAAAAGCAGGTCGGTCTTTTCCGTGAAGCCGACGGTCTTGCGCCCGCCCAGTTGGAGACAACCGCAGGCTTTGATATTTTGCACAATTCCTTCGATGGCGTCGGGGTCGACCTTGCTTGGCAACTCACCGGACAGACCCAGCATCACTGCCCTGTCGGTACCATGGCCGCGGCCGGTGAATGCCAGCGAACCGTGCAGGGTGACCTGCACACGCGCAACCCGGTCCAGCAAGCCATAGTGTTCAAGACGGCCGACAAAGGTGTGTGCCGCCAGCATCGGTCCGACGGTGTGCGAACTCGAGGGCCCGATGCCGATTTTAAATAATTCAAAAACACTGACAGCCATGTCATGCTTCCGCTATTGAGGGTGTTAAATGCGCCGACCCGGCCAAGGGCCAAAACCAGGACAATCCATGAGTCAGCTGTTGTTATATTACACGGAGCACTGTCATTTGTGCGACGAGGCGGAGGTCTTGTTGCAGATGGCGGGTCTCGCCGACGCCTACGCAAAAGTCGAAATCGCCGACGACCCCGGCCTGCTTGAACTTTATGAAATACACATCCCTGTGCTGAAACGCACC
Organism: Lysobacterales bacterium; assembly: GCA_041306925.1. Taxonomy (GTDB): domain Bacteria; phylum Pseudomonadota; class Gammaproteobacteria; order Xanthomonadales; family SZUA-36; genus SZUA-36. Next base: position 4,890 of record JBFZEL010000246.1, on the reverse strand, counting down.
GATAACGAAACCGAATTGTACTGGCCGTTCGGAGCACGGGAACTGGCCGGGTTCCTGCAAGGCGTGCCGTGAGTCTGCTGGCCGCTTTGGTAAAAACTCAATAGTCACGATGCCGTCGCGTGTGGCGGTTGCGTTCGAGCATGTCGCCGCAGCGGTCGCCGACCTTTTCGGTAAGCTCGCGGAACCAGATGCCCAGGCCTTCGAACAGGCTCTTGGTGCGGTGCGATGTCTCTGCCATGAACAGACCGAGCAGGATATAGACGACCAGAGTGATGAAGCTGTAAAACACACCGAGAACAATGGCGGCCAGCCTGATGAGCCAGACCTCCTGGCCCAAACGGGCGGCGAGTGTCTTGCAGACCCCAAGGACGATGGGTTGACCGGGTTCGCCATTCAGATTTCTTTTAATGCTGTCAAAAAAGGTTTCGTCTCGCATGGTTTCCTCCTGCTGTGGTTGCGATTGTACCGATGCAGTTTTTATGCCAGATGTGCCATAAGGCACGGCCTTGAAGCGCGCTTGAAATTACCCCGGGATTTTGTGAAAGCGGTCAAGATCCGGCATTTTTCGCCAACAGGAAATATTTTCGAATACTCCGTGCTAGACTTTTAGACGGTTCTTTCTACGCGGATATTCTGTTTTGACCAAAGCTGTCACCTATATCAATTCTGCCCGCATGGTGAAGGTCCTGACCGCCGCCATCCAGCGTCTCTTTCAGCGCCGGGAGTATATCGACCGGATCAATGTTTTCCCGGTACCCGATGGCGATACCGGCACCAACATGGCATTCAGTTTCAAGGTCATACACGAAGCCGCGGGCGATGGCCGGGGTCTTTCAATCAAGCAGTTGATGACCCGCATCGCCAACGCCTCGCTGGACGGTTCCAGGGGGAACTCGGGGGCCATCATGGCGCAGTACTTCCAGGGCTTCAGCGAAGCGCTCCAGGACGATTCGGACATCACTGCCGCGAACCTTGCTGCAGCCAGTAGCGCCGGCGCCCGGGCGGCCTGGACGGCCATGTCGCAACCGGTGGCCGGAACCCTGCCAACGGTGCTGGAGGATTTTTCAACCGCGCTGGAGGAAAAACACCGGCAGGGGGTGGACGACGTCCGGGAGATGTTCGAGTACGGTCTTCAGCGCGCCAGGGAATCGCTCGCCCGCACGCCTGAACTGTTACCCGTGCTGAAACAGGCGGGTGTCGTCGACGCCGGTGGCCAGGCGTTCGTGGATCTGCTGGAAGGTATCTGGAATTATATCGAACACGGTGATACAAACGCTGCGACCAGCGCTTTCGAAGCGCCGTTTCCACCCGCCGGCAGCTTCATGGAAATGGCCCCGGGCACGCACCGCTTCTGTACGGAATGTGTCGTGGAAGGTGATTCCCTGGACCGTGCCGAGATCATGCAGAGACTGGAAAAGCTGGACTGCAGTTCGCTGGTCGTGGTTGGCGGCGAAAGACGCGTGCGGGTGCATATCCATGTCGACAACCCGGGTGAGGTTTACCTGGCCTGTGAGCAATTCGGTGAACTGCATCAGCAGAAAGCCGATGACATGAAACGTCAGCACGGCCTGATGAACCAAACGGGCAAGGTTGCGATCGTGACGGACTCGGGGGCGGATATCCCGTTCGAGGAACAGGAGCGTCTGGGCATCCACATGGTCTCGGCCCGTCTCAATTTCGGTGCGACCGAATACATCGACTACGTGTCGATGATGCCGGCCGATTTGTACCGCATGCTGGCAGCGAGTGCCGTGAGTCCCAAGACCTCGCAACCGCCGGTCGGGGATTTTGTCCGCATGTACGATCTGTTGACCGGTCACGGCTACGAGGTCCTGTCGGTCGGCCTGTCGGCCGAGCTCAGCGGCACGACGCAGGCGGCGCGTACGGCGGCGGAGCGATTTGCCGGCCGGGTGCGTGTTTATGACTCGAAGAGCGCAAGCTGCGGCGAAGGCCTGCTCGCAGTGGTCGCTGCCCAGGCCGCGCAGCAGGGCATGACGCTGGATGAAATTGAGACACTGTTGATAGAGGTCGCGCCGGGTTGCCGCGTGATCGGACTGGCCGACGACCTGGCCTACCTGGTGCGTGGCGGGCGCTTGCCCGCATGGGTTAAAAAAGTCACCGATCTGCTGCACATCAGTCCGCTTATAACGGCAAAAAACGGCCGCTTCGGACTGGCCGGTTTTGCCCTCGGCATCGGCGCCAGGCCGGCAGCGCTGGGGAAATCTGCGCTGCGCAGAATGAAGGCGGATACCAGCTATCGGGTATTCATTGCACACGGGGCCAATCACGAGGGCGCGCGGCAACTGCGCCGGTATATACTGGAACGGCACACGCGTGTCCATTCCTGTCATATATCGGAGGCCGGGCCGGCGCTGGGTGTGCACCTCGGGCCCGGCGGACTGGTGGTCGGGTTCCTGCCGCAACCCCAACAGCTGAACTGAATAAAATACTGATATGGCTGCATTGATCGTGAAAGTGTTACTGGCCTACCTGCTGGGATCCGTTTCCGGCAGCCTGCTGCTCGGCAGGCTCAAAAAGGTGGACATCCGCAGCCTGGGAAGCGGCAGCGCGGGCGGCACCAACGCCTTCCGCACCCAGGGCCTGGTGTTTGCCCTGGTGGTGGTGGTGATCGACATCGGCAAGGGCTTTATCGCGGCCCGCTGGATTCCGCTCATCGATTTTGGCGGCCCGGCGTCCGTGCTGGCGCCGGACCTGCTGGTCATGGCCTGTGCATTTGCGGCGGTATTGGGACACTGCTTTCCGCTGTGGCACGGTTTTCGCGGCGGCAAGGGCGCCGCGACCGCGGTGGGCGCGATGCTCGTCATCGAACCCTGGCTGTTGCTGCCGCTGTTGTTGGTCTGGCTGGTCACGCTGGTCATGACCGGTTATGTCGGCCTGGCAACGGTGCTGGCGGGTTTCAGCCTGATACCTGCGGCCTGGGCGATGAATAACCATCCATTGATGGTTTTTGCGGCTGTCATGGCCTTGTTCCTGCTCTTCACCCATCGCGAAAATATGCGCAAATTGCGCAACGGCACCGAAAACCGTTTTGAGCGAATACGGATTTTTTCGCGCAAACGCCAGGCGGGTCCGGGTACGTGAGCAGCACCATCATTCAACAACTGGCTGCTTACCTGTCAGCTACAGAGACCCGTTCCGGTGAGGCGATCGCCAATGAATTGGGCTGCAGCCGGACGGCGGTCTGGAAACACGTCGAAAACCTGCGTGCACTCGGTATCGAGGTCGAAGCGGTCGCGGGTAAAGGTTACCGGCTCAGTGAGCCGCTCGAACTGCTGGACCGCGCGCGCATCCTGGCCGCCATGGGTGCTGCGACCAGCGGCAAACTGCGTGGCCTGCAGCTGGTATCCTCGCTGGATTCAACCAATGCCGCGATGCGCCGGCTGGCCGCCCCCGAGCAGCACGCGGCCGTCATCATCGCCGAACACCAGAGCGGCGGGCGTGGCAGACGCGGCCGCCAGTGGCATTCCCCATATGCAAGGAATATCTACCTTTCGCTGGGCTGGATGTTCGATAAGGCCTTCGCGGAACTGGGTTGCCTGTCGCTGGTGACGGCGCTGGCGACGGCACGGGCCCTGCAGCGCGCCGGTCTCGAAGGGCATCGGGTCAAATGGCCCAACGACCTCACGCTCAACGGGCGCAAATTGTGCGGCTGCCTGGTGGAGGTGCAGGGTGATTCGCAGGGTCCCTGTCACGCGGTGCTGGGTGTCGGTATCAATGTGCATATGCCGGTTTCGGCCCTGACCGAGGCAATCGACCAGCCGTGGACGGACCTGCATTCGCGCTTGCCGGGTTGCTCGCGCAATACGCTGGCCGGCCTGCTGCTGGATGAACTGGTGGCTGGTCTCGAATTGTTTGCCACGCAGGGGTTTACGCCTTTCAGGGAAGCGTGGGAGCAATATGACGGACTGCGGGGCCTGGCCATCGAGGTTTTCAGCGGCAGCGGGGTGCTCCACGGAACGGCGCGGGGCATCGATGCCGCCGGCGCCTTGCTGCTGGATACCGGCAGGGAAATATTGAAGCTCTACGCAGGCGAAGTGAGTTTGCGTCAAACAAAGATATAATGCGCCGATGTTGAGAATATTTGTCATCAGCCTGGTGGTCGCGAACCTGCTTTTACTGGGCTTCCAGAGCAGCAAGCCGCCCGTCCAGCCTGAGACCGGGACCACCCCGGCCACGGTCAGGGACTCCGGCATCCCGACCATTCACCTTTTCAACGAGATGGTTGAGGATCAGGGTTTGTTGTCCGGCAACCGCCAGTGCTACACCCTCGGCCCGTTTCATTCGAGCGAGGACCGGGACGATGTTCACCAGCGCTTGCTGGAAGTATCAACCCGTATCAGCGAGCGCCGGACCGAGGCACTGGTGGAGAAAGGTTACGGGGTATTCATGCCGCCTTATGCATCCCTGCTGGAGGCCAACAAGGCGCTCCTGTCGCTGCAGGCGCTGGGTCTGAACGATAGCGAGATCATTTACGACGGTGAATGGAAAAATGCCATCTCGCTGGGGTATTTCATGCGCCAGGAGAATGCACTGAAGCGCAAGCAGGGACTCGAGAGCAGGGGCTACCAACCCATCCTGCGCATCCAGCGTCAGGCTGAACCACGTTATTGGCTGGATTACGAGCAGAATCCCGGTTCCGGGTTGCTTGCGCTGGACCTGCAAAACCGGCCAAACGACTTCATGCAGCGACCGGTGCCGTGCCCTGAAACTGGATTTCCCGAAGCGGAAACCGTGGCCACACAAGACCCCGGGCTGATGCCAACGGAGCCCGAGGCAGCGGGGGAAGAGAGTGGTGCGGTCGCGGTCCAGGGTGAAGCTCCGGATGACTCCACAATCATCGGGGAAACACCGGAAGAACGCGCAGGGACG
>JBFZEL010000245.1:0-6176 GCA_041306925.1 Lysobacterales bacterium | reverse complement strand
CAATGTCTTCGATTAAGCGAGACAGATGGGTTTTGGCTTCTAAAATATTGACGGTGCTCATGGCGAATCCTCGTTGATTAGTCTGGTCTAGTCTGGTCTGGTCTATTCGACCATTGCAGTGTAGTCCAATTGAAAGCCATAGACAAACCAGCCATGCGGATGACGTTGCGGCGCTTGTGTTCGGCGATGAAGTTGAATCGCCCAGGGTTCCGTGGAGACTGTTTGGTTAAAGTGGAATGCTCCGAGTATCACGGACACTGTCAGTCTCAAAGTGAGAGCTGCTCAAAGGCCTCTGGGCTAACGCCATCATTTTTGGTCAGGCAGTAAGCTAATGGGTGACCCCATAACTTAAGGTCGCGCCATGGAACGGGCGCAAGTCGTGACAGGGGTGGCTGAAACCACCACCGGGTAATTTATGGAAGCTCTGATTTCAGAGGTTTTTTATAAACTCAGCCATTGCAAATCGCTGGCCGGGTTTGACGGCAGAATCCGATACAACCAGCCCCTGAAGTAGGGGTCCTTCTCGACCAGCGCAGGGGTCTGTTGCGCCTCGGTGTTGACCTCGAGAATCCTGCCACTCAACGGGCACATGATATTGTGCTTTGATCCGTCCGGTGAGGTCATTTCTGCACAGGGGATTCCCTGCAAGAGATCTTCACCGGGTAGCGACAATTCAAATCTGCTGACACCGCCCGCGGCCCTCACGAATAAGTCGCTAACCCCGATTTTTGCGGTCCCCTTGTCATCCATCAACGCCCAACTGACATAACCGAGCCTGCGGTAATCTGTGGGGCAGGGAACGTAGCTCATGGCACCGCTCCTGGGCAGACTGGCCGACTCAGCCTTCTCAAGGAGCGCACCGCAACGGAGGCTGCGCTGGATGACGGTGAGTAATTCATCGGCGGTGAACGGTTTCGGAATATAGTCGACAGCACCTGTCGAGGTCAGGCTTTTAACCGCATTCTCCACGGTGGAGTAGCCCGTCATCATGATCACGGGTGTATGGATGCCTCTTTTGGAAAGTTCTCCGAGGAACTGGAAACCGCTGAGTTCGGGCATCATGATATCGCAGAGTATCAGCCGGAACTCACCTTCCTCCAGACATCGAAGTGCATCAAAAGCGTGATTTGCAGAGCTGATGGTCATGCCTTCCGCGCTGCACACCTTCACCACGACCTGGGTCACCATTGGTTCGTCGTCGATGACCAGTATGTCCCGTATTTGCTTCATGGCCCCACTGGAATTCGAATGATGAAAGTTGTGCCAACACCCACTTCGCTTTCTACCGAAATTGTTCCATTGTGATTGTCCACAATGCCCCAGGTGACGGCGAGACCCAGACCTACTCCCTTTTGGCCTTTGGTCGTTGTGAACGGTTCAAAAAGCGTCGCAAGCTGTGAGCTGGGGATACCACAGCCGTTGTCTATCACGTTGATTTCCACGTACTCGTCGTTCCAGGCGGAATCAACCTGTTCCCAGCGGTGCCAACCGCAGCCTTTTTTCAGGCAGCCTTGAACCAGGCCCTTTAAGGGGACTTCAAAAGCGTAGATCGGAGAACCGCAAACCGGGCAGAGCTCGCCTTCCGCCATCAGCGAAGCCGAACAATCCGGACACATGAATTCGATCTCTGCATCGATGTCGGGCATACCATTCAACTGGTGCTCGTTTGACCCGTACATGGGGTTGAGATGAATGAGTCCGGTTTGCTTCTTCTTTCGGTAGCGCATACTGATGGCGGGTTTGCCATCGATCTGGACCTTCCTGTCGACGAGGTCATGCCGCTTCCGGCACAACGCACGCTTGATTTGCAGGACCCCTGCAGGACTCAGGCTTATCGGCTTGCTAGTGACTTTTATGATGCCCTTGTTGTCGCTGATGGCATCCGCAGCGTTGACCATCAGGTTGATGAAAACCTGCTGCATCTGGTTGGCATCCACCGTCACCATGGGCAGCGTGGGGTCGAGCTCCATAAGCAACTCCACCGCTCTCATGGAGAGCTGGTTCTCGACCACTTTTGCGGCGAGGCCGATGATCTGGTTAATATCGGCTTTGCGCTTTTTGGGGACGGTTTGCCGGGCAAAATCCAACAGGCTCTTGACGATTTCGCGACAGCGGATGGTTTCGGAAACAATCACCTGCAGGTCATCACGTGTCTCGGGCTGTCCCTGTGAACGTTTCAGCAGATAGCTGCTGTTGGTAAGTACGGCCGTTAACGGGTTGTTGATCTCATGCGCCACCCCGGCAGCCAACCTTCCCAGGGATGCGAGCTTGTCCGACTGGAATAACTGCAGCCGTGCTTCTGCCAGCTTATCGGTCATGCTATTAAAGGACATGGCAAGCATTCCCAGTTCGTCTTCTCTCTTCACCTCGACCCGGTGCGCAAGGTTCCCGCCCGCTACCTGTTGTGTTGCTCTGAGGAGGTCCTGGACCGGCCGGCCAATCCACCACCGGACCAGGAAGCCGACGATCAGGCTCAGAATAACGATCGCACTGATGGCGAGAACCACTACGGCTATCTGGCTGCGACGTATATTCCGGTCGACCTCACTGAGGGGCATGGTGATATCCAGCACCCCCAGCACGTTCTGTTTTTCAGGGTGGGCATGGCAGTCCGCGGTCCAGCACGATGGTTCATTGTAGATCGGGTTGATGATATCCAGTAACCGCGCTGAATCCGGGGTGGGGCGGTAAATCCGCGTGCGCTGCTCCATGTCAAGGTGCACCAGGGGGTCACTAGCCGAATGGCAACGGAAACAGGTCTCGGCATTCATGTCGACCATCTTTCCGACCTCGGCTGGCTCCGAAGAGTAGATGACCTCGCCTGACTTGTTGAATACACGGATGCCGTCAAGAGCCTCCTGACCGCCCATACGCATGATGCCATCACGGATTCGCCCACGATCGTGGTGCAGCATGTCATAGCCCATGTCTGCCTTGAGGTGATCACTGAGCTGGTTGGCATGCCGCACGACTTCAGTAAGCAGGCTCCTGTTTTCGGACTGGATATTGAAGTAGGCGAATATTCCGATCACCAGCAGGATCGTCAATACCACTCCAAAGGTCAGTTTAAGGCTGATTTTGCTATTGAGCACAGGTCATCTCTAAGCTTGCTTATCTATGTGAATCTTTGCGTTTTTTCGCCGGCGTGGAAAGATAGCGAAATAAATAGAAACCCAGTACCCAAAAGCTTAGCAAGAGCAGGTACTCGAGGCCTTTTGTTTCAAAAATATTTACATAAGTGAATGAATCCATTTCAATTCCTTGAATTCTCTATGCTAATGATTCGAATCAAAAACCGGCATACGCGTGATAAACCAGCGCAATACCCAGATTTCAGCAAGAATTACCGTCAGTGCCACTACGAATTCCTGCCAGGTTGGAAAATAATGCGGTACCACATACCAATTGAAAGCGATGACAGAAACATTGAGCCGATTGAGCAAGATGCCGATTAAAGCCATCAAGGAGGCAGTCTTAATGATCCTGAGGCTCCTGTGTTTAAAGCCAAAGGCATACATCAGCGCTGGCACCAACACGAAACCAATCACTTCCAGCAGAAACCAGTAACCCCAGCCATCGTTGAGCAATTCCCATTGCTGGTCATGGATAAAAAGCAGTGCCTTGAAAAAGTAATAGACAAACATGGTAATGGCGGCGCCTTTCGCGAGGCTGAAAACCATGTCTTCAAAAGAACGCTGGTGCCCGGGGCTAATGAGTTTTTTAAAAACCCGGTGGCTTATGGTTCCTTCGAGGATGATCATGGACAGACCGGCATAAATGCTGGAGACAAAAAACAGGATCGGGATGAACTGCGACCACCACAGTGGATGAATTTTGGGTTTGGCCATCAGGAATAATGCGCCGAGACCCGACTGGTGCAGTATCGACAATGTAATGCCAAATATGACCGTGCCGAGGGTAAGGGCCTTGAGTACCTTGCGCGCTTTCTCCCAATGCAACCATTCCGCGATAGCCGGTGAGAATTCGATGAATTCAGCAACCATGTAAAGCAAAAAATGCCAGCAGATCAGAAACAGAACGGAACTGAACCCGAACGCATTGCCGATATAGGGATTCAAGGCAAACCACGGTCGCCCGAGTTCAAGCAGCAGGGCGCCGGCATAAAAGGTGTAGGCCAGCAATCCGTTCAGCACGGTGATGCGCACGATGGAGTGAAATTTATCCACTCGCATGACATAAACGACGAACGTGATGACATAGGCCCCACCGGCAAGCGCAACGCCGGTAACCACGTTGAAACCCTTCCACAGACCCCAGGCAGTTTCCTGCGTAAGGTTGGTCACGGCACCCAGGCCGTAGACAAAGCGGAGATACAAAATGACCACTCCGGTAAGAATGATCGGAATCGAGATGACATTGAACGGGGTCAGCCATGGTCCGCGTGGTTTCAGTTCCTGGATAAAAAAGCGCAGAAACGGGCCGAATGAATTGATTGTCGCGACATTGTTATTCATCACGTGTCACCTCATAGCCAGGAGCGGACGTGGCCTCCCCCTCTATATCCGGCTTACTGTCGGCTGCCAGTGCGTTGACTCCCAGCAAAAAGGCCGGTACGCCAAAAAGTATCATTGGAACGGCGTAGAGGAATTCTTTCGTGTATTCCGGGTAGGGTGTTTTACCAAGGTCGGTCCTGAACCCGATCTGGTCAAACGGGACGGCAGACAGATAGATATAGCCTGTTCCGCCGACTTCATTCTCGCCGTAAATATGGTGTACATATTTATCCGGGTAGCTGTAAATGCGATGCATGGCAATTTCAAGATTTTTTAAACGGGTAACAAACATGAGTGCATCTGTCGGGCATGCCTTGACACAGGCCGGCTTCTGTCCTGCTTCGACGCGTTGAAAACACATATTGCATTTCTGGATTTTCGGATTCCATTCATGGTATTCAAACTTTGCCATGTTAAACGGACAGGAAACCATGCAGAAACGGCAACCGATACACCGGCCCGAGTTCCATTTGACCGGGCCACCCCTGGTTTGCTCCATCGCCACCGTCGGGCAGGCGGCGGTGCAGGCAGCCTGGTAACAATGCATGCATTGTGTTTTGACAAACACATCGCCCTTCTCGGTTGCGTATTTATTGACGACGGTCCATTGCTTGTCATCCGTTGTCCGGCGTGTTTCCAGCGCCTTGTCGTCAGCCACATCCGGAACCAGCATGTCATGTTCTTCACCACAGGCCACTTCGCATGCCCTGCAACCGATACAGCGGGTAGTGTCGACCAATATTCCGACAAACTCCTCCGGGTCATGTTGTTCCTGGGCATTGAGTTTTTTGCCCGCCAGCGTGGTACCGCCGATGACAACTGACGTTTTTAGAAAACCTCGTCTATCCATTACCTGTCTCCTTGACCCTGCCAGTGTTTTAAAACTTGCCAGGGCTTTAAAATTCCAAAAGACCCATGCTATTTATCTTCCTTTACATGACACTCGGTACAGCCTTTGCTGGCATCTTCCCCGGTACCGGTCTCATGGCATTTCCAACAGCTTTTGTGCATGACCACTTTAGAGCTGAGCGTTTCATCTGCAATATTCTCCAGGTCTGAATGGTGACAGTCGGAGCACTTGTAGTATTTATTGCTGTCAGCTGAATTTGTATTGTGGCAAGACTGGCAACTGATCCAGGATGACGTCAGGTAGCCCGGATGCGGGGTAATGAGCTCCTTGGCATGGACCTGGTGGTGGCATTGCATGCATTCCAGGTCGAGGTCTTCAACGTGTAATTTGTGCGGAAAATGCACCGCACCTACCGATGATTCGAAAGTGACTGCATTTGGCAATTCAGGAGAAGTCGCGAGCGGGTCGGAAGATTCATCCGCAGACGGGACCGGATGGGCGATTTCAGCCCAGCGCGCCTCGAAATCGAAACCCTGGAAGGTGGGGCTTTCCTCATTGTGACAGCGTCTGCAGCCATCCGCGGTTTTGTCCATCACCAGTCCGGCTGCCCTCGCAGCCTGCGCATCTTTCATGATCTTATTGGATTTATATCCGGAGCCTGGGCCATGACAGGCTTCGCAGCCGACGCCCTCGTTGTCGGTGTAGCCGCCCTTCTCGCTGACAACCGCGCCGGCACCCAGGCTTGCCCTGGTCGCATGGCATTTCAGGCAGGCATACTCCTGTTGGGGATCGGCAAGCCCCTCTGCGGTAGC
>JBFZEL010000244.1:0-5101 GCA_041306925.1 Lysobacterales bacterium | reverse complement strand
ACAGCAATTCCAGGTGTCGGGTCAGAACGACTTTGCGTTGCTGGACCGCATCGGCGGGGAATGTGCCGGGGCCGTGACCTTGCTCGCGCCTGGGCAGGCTGTACGACCACCTGTGGCAGGTGACGATGTCCAGTGGCTGAATGACGGGGAGGTCGTCGCCATCCTCGATGAATTGCCACATCGCCCGATGTTGGCCGGCAAAGACGGTTTGCGGCTTTCACTGGCCGGCGCACAAGACAAATTGCCGGTGGTATTTGATGGCGCCCGTATTGGCCTGCCTCGCAATGGCACGCCCAGCTCCCACATTCTGAAACCCGCCATCCGTGCCGTTGAAGACAGCGTGGCCAACGAAGGTTTCTGCATGGTATTGTCCGAGGCCATGCAGCTCAAACCGGCCAGGTCAAAAGTTTACGCCGTCCTGGGTCGTGCATTCCTGCTGGTCGAGCGCTACGACCGGGTCGTGGATGCACAAGGGCGCCGGCAGCGCATTCACCAGGAGGACTTCTGCCAGGCCTTGGGCGTGGTGCCTGAAATGAAATACCAGAACGAAGGCGGGCCGGACCTGGCGCAATGTTTCGAATTGGTGCGCCGTGTCACGCGCCCGAATGCGCCGCAAATCCTGCGCTTGCTCGACTACGTGATCTTTAACGCATTGATCGGCAATCACGACGCCCACGCCAAGAATTTCTCACTGCTGTACACGGGCAAATTCCCAGTCCTGGCGCCGTTCTATGACACGCTGTCGACAGCGGTGTACCCGACACTGACGCCCAGGATGGCGATGAAAATCGGTAGCAAATACAAGTTCGACGAAGTTCAGGCGTTGCACTGGAATCAGTTTGCAGAAGCTGTCGGGCTTGCCAGGGCGCAGACCAAAAGGCGCATTCTGGAATTGGCGAAGTCGTTGCCGCCGACAGCTCGCAAACTACAGTCCGACCCCGGGCAAGTCTTTGCTGGCAATGCGGTGATTGAGCGAATCGTGACGCTGATTGAGCAACGCTGCGCCCTGACGATTCGAAGGCTCAGTGGGTCTGCCGCTGATGCTTGGAATGAGACTGAACCCTCGACATGAGCCACGGGGCCCTACAGGAGGTAATGGTCAGCGTCGCCGGGGGGTCGCTTGGTCCGACGACATTGAGTTCATGCGGAACGGTCCTGATACCCATTGTAGACAGTTGAGGCAGGCATGGAATAGAACGCGGCCGGCGCTTAAACCGGCGCTTAAACGTTTGTCTAAATTAAACTTTTAACCAACAAATCCACCTCAGCATCACTGGTCGAATGCCCGAAAACAAACCTGGCGAGGTCATCCCTGCCGGGCCAAATGCCCAACTGGATGCCCTGCGACTCGAGGTTATTAGCGACTGCAAATGAAGGTGTTCATCCAAGTAAGAAAATCCATGACTACAAATCCAAAATTGATGGATACCGGTTTTATCCTCCTTTCGTTGGTAAATGGTTGAGCCAATATAGCACTCAGTGCTATGCTTTATTTCAAAAGGATAACGCATGAGGATATTTACCACCCGTGCTTTTAGCCGCCTGGAAGTGGCCGGCGAACTCAGTGATGAAGATCTGATAAAGGCCGCTGCAGAGATGAATGATGGCTTATGGGATGTCAACCTGGGCGGACAGGTGTACAAAAAGCGCGTGGCATTGGCCGGACGTGGCAAGAGTGGTGGTGCACGCACCTTGGTGGCGTTCCAGCGCGACAATCAGGCAATTTTTATGTATGGTTTTGGCAAGAACCAGCGCAGCAATATCGGAGCCAAGGAAAAGCTGGCGTTGAAGCGTTTGGCGAGTGAGCTGTTAGGGTATAAGGAACAGCAACTCATGCAGGCTCTCAAACACGGCGCATTGATTGAAATAGAGGTGCAGGAAGGTGACTAAATCGATTTTGGAAACGGTACATGAAACCGCACAGGATCTGACTCAGGCAGGGGTAATGGACGTTGCCACGCTGCGCGAGTTTGATGCATTGTGCCTGCCGCCTGTGAAGGAGTATACAGCCGCCCAGATCAAGCACATTCGAGTGGTCAACAAGGCGAGTCAGGCCGTATTCGCGATGTACCTCAATACCAGTCCTTCAACCGTACAAAAGTGGGAGCAGGGAAAGAAGAAGCCCAACGGCCCGTCCAGGAAACTGCTAAACATTGTGGAGCGCAAAGGCCTGGAAGTTTTGGCATAACCAACGCAAGTCCTTACTTTGTCAGAAAGTATCAGTTCGTGCCGGAATGTACGTTGGAGTCCAAAGTTGTTGCACTCAAAAAGCACCGATAGCGAGGCAAAAGAGTAGCAGTTCCTTGGGTCTGCCGGTTCGCATGAACCACGAGATCCGGGCAAACTGTTCTTAGCCCCAACATTGCATCAGTATCCCGGACCTGGCTGGTTCAGCCACGCCCAACCGCACCTGTCCTCGGCAATTGCTCCATGCATTGCCTAAAGGCGCCTCCCGGTGCTCTACCTCCTGCATCCCTGCAGTCGTGCGCCATCATGGCGCATGTCACTTTTCTACAGGCTCCCAAGCAGAAAATCCACTTCAGCATCACTGCTCGAATGCCCAAAAACAAACCTGGCGAGGTTATTCCTGCCGGGCCACAGGCCAAACTGGATACCCTGCGACTCGAGGTGATCGAAACCTGCCTTTGTCCATTTCAAAAATACCTCATTGGCCTGGACCGGATACTCCAGGCGGGCATCGGCGTGACGCTCTATCGCCTCGGCAAACCTCGAAGCCTGCCGGTTCGCATGCCGCGCCATTTCCAGCCAGCGGTCGTTTTAGATGTAGGCGAGTAGCGGTGCCGAAACATAACGCATCTTGCTCAGCCGGTGACCGGAACGCTTGCGCAGGCGTTCGGCGGTTGCATACCACTGCGGTTGGTTGAAAATGACCAGCGCCTCGGCGGCCATGCAACCGTTCTTGCTGGCGCCGAAAGAGAGCATGTCGATACCGGCCTCGACGGTGACTTCCCCCGGGTGGCAGCCGAGGCTGGCAATGGCATTGCCAAAACGGGCGCCGTCCATGTGGGTGTGCATGCCGAGAGCGTGCGCGGTCTCGCACAAGGCCCTGACCTCATCGATTGAGTAGACCGTACCGGCCTCGGTGGCCTGGGTAATGCTCAGCACCGTCGGTTTGTAACTGTGGACGCCGTGTCCTTCAACAGCATGCACGGCTTGTTCCAGCGCGGCAGGCTCAAGCTTGCCGTTGTTACCGGCGACGGGAACCAGTCTCAGACCGTTGCCGAAAAACTCGGGTGCACCGCCTTCATCACCGTAAATGTGTGCGCCGGTGTGGCAAAAAACGCTGCCCCACGGCGGCGTGACGGTGGCCAGCGCGATGGAGTTGGCGACGGTGCCGGTGGACACCGGCAATGCAACCGCTTCGGTCCGGAACAGTTCCGAGAAAACCTGGTTCAGGCGCTTTGACCAGTCATCGTCGGCGTAAGCCCAGGCATTGCCGTGGTTGGCGTCGAGCATGGCCTGCATGATGGCGGGCGCGACCGGGGTTTCGTTGTCACTGCGAAAATTTGCAATCATTCGGGTTCCGGAAGTTTACGATTGAAATTGAGTGGTTAATTATAAGCAGGCGCAGCAGGCTTGTCGCCGGTCGTGTAAAGCTGGAAGACAATCTGCAGCGCAGGGATAATAGCCCGCCATGGGACCTGCAACCAAGCCAGCCAGATTACTCAACCAGATTGCAGGTCTGCTCGATGGCATCATGCAGACCGACGCGGCCTGGTGCCGGCAGCGGATCAAGTCGGCCAAGGCTCGTCTGAAATCAGGAAAACCGGTCGAGGCCATCCTCGAATCCCTGATCGAGCGCTGCACCGCCTCCGCGCAAAGGTGTCAGCAACGCCAGTTGAATCTGCCTGAACCCTCCTACGATGAGGCTTTGCCGATCGTCGACCGGCGTGCTGACATCATCGCCGCGATCAGGGCGCACCAGGTGGTGGTGATTTCCGGTGAAACCGGTTCGGGTAAGACCACCCAGATTCCGAAGATGTGCATGCAGGCCGGGCGCGGCGCGCGCGGTCTGATCGGTTGCACGCAGCCACGCCGGATCGCCGCCCAGGCGATGGCCGAACGGGTCGCCGAGGAGCTGCATACCGAGGTGGGCGGCCTGGTCGGTTACCAGGTCCGCTTCCGTGAAAAACTCAACCGGGACGGTGTCATCAAGTTCATGACCGATGGCATCCTGCTGGCCGAGACCACCCACGACCGCAACCTCGATGCCTACGACACGATCATCATCGACGAGGCCCACGAACGCAGCCTGAACATCGATTTCCTGCTCGGTTACCTGAAGCAGCTGCTGGGGCGGCGTCCCGACCTGCGCATCATCATCACTTCGGCTACCATCGACACCGAAAAATTCGCCGCGCACTTCGACAACGCGCCGGTCATCGAGGTCTCCGGCCGCAGTTACCCGGTGACGGTCGAATACATGCCGCTGGACGAGGAGGACGACGGCGGCCAGCCTGCCGAACAGGTCAGCGCACGCGATCTGTACGCCGGGGTCGCCAAGGCGGTGCAACGCCTGAATCGAATTGACGCGAGCGGTGACATGCTGGTGTTTTTCTCAGGCGAGCGCGAGATCCAGGAGGCCGGTGATTATCTGCAAAAGCAGAACCTGCGCAACACCGAGATCCTGCCCCTGTATGCACGGCTGCCGGTGGCCGCGCAACGCCGCGTGTTTCACCCCGGTCCCCAGCGGCGCATCGTATTGTGTACCAATGTTGCCGAGACCTCGCTGACGGTGCCGCGGATCCGCTTCGTGATCGATACCGGGCTTGCGCGTATCAGCAGGTACTCGCACCGCAGCCGCGTCCAGCGTTTGCCGATCGAGCCGATCTCGCAGGCTTCCGCCAACCAGCGCAAGGGGAGATGCGGCCGTCTCGGCCCCGGTGTCTGCATCCGTCTTTACGGCGAGGCCGACTTCGCCCAGCGGCCCGAATTCACCGAACCCGAAATCCTGCGCACCTCGCTGGCCTCGGTCATCCTGCGCATGTTGACCACCGATCTGGGCGCCGTCGAGGATTTCCCGTTCCTCGACCCGCCGGCGCCGCGGGTGATCAACGACGCCTATCACCTTTTATATGAA
>JBFZEL010000243.1:0-11360 GCA_041306925.1 Lysobacterales bacterium | reverse complement strand
CCAGCACACCCAGCGCCGCCAGCACATCGCTGACCTGCAATACCGGCAGGTCCAGGCTTACATCACGGCTCACCAGGGCCGCGACCGCGCCGCGTTCCACGGCCTGTTGAAGGTAATCGTGGCCATCGACGGTGTGGCCGGGCAAGGCTGCAAACAGCATGCCGGGAATGATCTGCCGGCTGTCGGAGGTGATGCCCTTAAAGCTGACGTCGTCCCGCGCCGGCGCGCATTTCAGCATGTCTGCAGCCGGTTTGAGACGCATCTGTCTCATGCCGCATCCCCCAGTGCATCCAGGATGCTGTTTTCATCGCTGAAGGGAATTTTTTGTCCGCCGATCTCCTGCCAGGTCTCGTGACCTTTGCCGGCTACCAGCACCACGTCGCCGGGTTTGCAGTTGGCGATCGCGCGCCGGATCGCGACCGCCCGGTCCGGTTCAATCGTCGCCCTGCCCGGCCATTCGAGACCGGCGATCACGTCCTCGATGATCTTGCCGGCCGATTCGTTTCTCGGATTGTCGCTGGTCACGACCACGTCATCGGCCAGCAACTCCGCTGCGCGGCCCATTTGTGGCCGTTTACCCTGGTCGCGGTTGCCGCCGCAGCCGAACACGCACACCAGCTTGCCATTGAGATGGGCCCTGACTGCGTGCAGGGCGCTTTCCAGTGCATCGGGCGTGTGCGCATAGTCGACGACGACCACCGGTTGACCCGGCTGTCCGCCAAGACGCATCATCCTGCCCGGCACCGGTTGCATCAACTCGAGCTGATGTAAAACGACGTGCCACGGCATTCCAAGCAGTACCAGCGTGCCCGTGGCCGCGAGTAAATTCGAGACGTTGAATTCGCCCAGCAAACAGGTGCGCACTTCTTCCGAGCCCCACGGCCCGGTGATGCGGATATGCATGCCACCGATATCGACGGCGAGTATTTCCGCCCTGAGTTCCGCGCCTTGCTTGAGACCGAAGCTGAGCATCTGCATGCCGCTGTTCAATTCGGCAAACCATTGCCGGCCATAGGCGTCATCGTGATTGATGATTGCGAATGACGGTGCGTAGTCGGTGAACAACAGCCGCTTGGCGGCCGCATAGGCGGCCATATCGAAGTGGTAATCGAGGTGGTCGCGGCTCAGGTTGGTGAAAATCGCGGCATCAAACTGCACGGTTTGACAGCGGCGCTGCTGCAGGGCGTGCGAGGAAACTTCCATCGCCAGGTGCTCGACACCCGCATTCACACAACTGGCCAGTACCTGTTGCAGACGCAGCGGGTCAGGTGTCGTGCGGTCACCGCTTTGCAGGCGGTCAAGGGGGCCGTAACCCAGCGTCCCGACCATGCCGGCATTGCCGTAAACCCGCTGCCAGGACTGCGCGAGGAAGTGTGCGACCGAGGTTTTGCCGTTGGTGCCGGTCACGCCTGCGATCGTCATCTGCTCCGATGGGGCCGCATAGAACCGTGAGGCCAGTTCGCCGAGGCTGTCGCCGAGACCGGCAACTTCGACCGTGGGCACCCCCAGTTCGGGGACCGCGTGCAGGCCGTCGTGAATGACCGCGACTGCGCCGGCAGCCACCGCGGCCGCTGCATAATCCAGACCATGACCCAACTGGCCTTGCACCGCCACGAAGGCATCACCGGGCCTGATACCGCGGTTGTCGAGACCGATACCGGTGAGCCTGAGCGCGGGTGCCCCGTCAACCCAGCCTTCGAGCAACTCGCGCAAGGTCATGGCCAAGGTCAGTCCTCCGCCACGTCGCTGACATCGTCGCTGACATCGCCGCCCATATCAGCACTGATATCGCCGCTGATATCGTCGCCAACACCACCGCTGTCAACGGCATTGACCAGCATCGTCTGGTAGTCGTCCGGCGGGATATTCAGGATACGCATCGCGCCGGTCATGACCTTGGAGAACAGCGGTGCGGCAACCAGTCCGCCGTAGTATTCCTTGCCGGTCGGATCATTGATCACGACGATGCAGACCAGGCGCGGATTGCTGGCCGGACCAAAGCCCGCAAAGCTCGAAACATAGCGGGCGGCGGCATAACCCGAAGCGCCGGACTTGTGTGACGTGCCGGTTTTACCGGCGATACGGTAATTTGCCACCCGCGCCCTGCTGCCGGTGCCCTGGGCGGTTGGCACGGTTTCCAGCATGGCTGCGACTGCATGGGCGATTTCGGGGTCGATCGCGGAAATGGGCGGGTTGTTGGAGCCCTCGATAAACGCAGGCTGGTGTAACTTGCCGCCATTGGCGATCGCTGCATAGGCCTGGGCCAGTTGCAGCGGTGTCGCGGAAACACCGTAACCATAGGCAATGGTGGCCTGCTCAAGTTTTCTCCAGCGTTTGTGATTGCGCAGCACGCCCGCAGATTCACCCGGGAAACCGGTGCCGGTTGCCTCGCCAAAGCCAAAACGGCTGTAGGTGTCCCACATCTGCTCCGGCGTCAGTTGCAGCGCCAGTTTCGTCACGCCGACATTGCTGGATTTCGTCAGCACGCCGGTGACGTCCAGCAGGCCGTAATTATTGTGGTCGCGTATGGTATGGCGGGAAATCGAGATATAACCCGGGGAGGTTTCCACCGGGGTTGTGGGCACCGCGATGTCGTGCTCCAGCACCGAGGTGATCGCTATGGGTTTCATGACCGAACCCGGTTCGACCACGTCCGTGACCGCGCGGTTGCGCATACCATCGGCATCATGGGTCGGGTCGTTGGGGTTATAGGACGGCTGGTTGACCATGGCCAGCACTTCACCGTTATCGACATCCAGCACCACCACGGTACCCGAACGCGCGCCGTGCTTGAGCACCGTGCTTTTCAATTCGCGGTAGGCCAGGTACTGCAAACGCTTGTCTATTGTCAGGCGCAGATCACGACCCGGCACCGACTCCCTGACCAGTTCAATCTCTTCCACCGTCTGGCCCTTGCGGTCCTTGAGGACGCGCTTGCTGCCCGGACTGCCGGCCAGCCAGCTGTCATAGGCGAGTTCAAGACCCTCCTGGCCAACGTCGTCGATATTGGTAAAACCGATCACGTGGGCGGTTACCTCCCCGGTCGGGTAAAAACGACGGTATTCCTTCTGCAGGTTGACACCGGGGATGTGCAAGGCACGGATCTCATCGGCCACGTCCGGGTTCAGACGCCTGCGCAGCCAGACAAACTCCTTGCCCGCGCGCTGGTTCAGCTTGAGTTCCATTTCTTCCGGGTTGGTTTTCAGCAGCTTGGCGAGCGGTTTGATGTTCTCGGGATATTCAAGAACCTGCCCCGGGTGTACCCAGACGGAATCAACCGGGGTGCTCACAGCCAGTGGTTCACCGTTGCGGTCGGTGATGACACCACGCGTGGGTGCGAGTTTGACTTCCCGCAAATACCGGGCTTTTCCCTGGCCCTGCAGGAAGTCAGTCTCCATGACCTGTAAATTCACCGCACGCGCAATCAACGCCACAGAGCACAACATGAAAATCAGCAACATGGCATAAAGCCTGCTGCTGGGGATCATGATTTTGGCCTGTTTTTTCAAGGACGGACCACCAGTATTTCGACCTTGTCGGGTTGCTGCATTTGCAGAACCCCACGTGCGGTTTTTTCAATCTGGCTGGCATCTGCCAACCAGCCCTGTTCAATCTGTAAACGGCTCCACTCGGCCAGGCCCTCGTCCCGCAGGGCTTCGAGCGCGCCCAGTTCCACGGCGAGCAGACGGCTCTGGTGCCGGGTATAGACAACCCCCAGCGCGCTGCTGACATCGGCGATCAGGACCAGGAATAAAATTAAGATCTGCGAATTCAAGCCAGCTTCTCCGCAACCCTCATAATCGCACTGCGTGCCCTGGGATTTGCGGAGGATTCTTGCCCGGAGGCACGCATGGCTTTGCCAACCAACTTCAGTCGCGGCGACCAGTCCGGGTGTTCCGGCACATTGCGAAGGACCTTTCCTGGTCGCACGGCTTCTTTAAATGTCCGCTTGACCAGGCGGTCTTCGAGGGAGTGAAAACTGATCACTACCAGTCTTCCCCCTTGGCGCAATTGCCTGATCGATGCTTCCAAACCGGAAGCCAGATCACCCAGTTCGTTGTTGACAGCTATTCGGATCGCCTGGAAACATCGTGTAGCCGGATGCTTCTTTTCCTTTTTACCTATCGTCGCCTCGATAAGCTCAGCCAGCTGAGTGGTAGTTTCCAGACCTTGCTGCTGCCTAGCTTTCACGATGCTCCGGGCAATCCTGCGCGCATAGCGCTCCTCTCCAAACTCCCAAAACACGCGGGACATTTCCCGCTCCGGTGTCTCTGCCAGCCAAACGGCAGCTGAGACACCCTTGGTTGGGTCCATCCGCATATCCAGCGGCCCTTCGTTCCTAAACGAAAAACCTCGCCCCGGATCGTCCAGTTGTGGTGAAGAAACTCCAAGATCCAGCAAAATGCCATCCAGGTTTCTTTCTATTTGCCACTCCCGGGCCAAGCGGTCTAACTCCGCAAAGCTACCCTGAACGATGGAGAACCTGGGGTCATCTCCCCACTCCTTGAGACCTGCGGCCACCGCCTGCGGGTCTTTATCCAGGGTAAACAAGCGTCCTTGCTCGGTCAGTCGGGACAAAATCGCCCGGCTGTGTCCTCCTCTGCCATAGGTTCCATCGAGATAAATACCATCTTCCCGAACCCGGAGCGATGAAACTGCCTCTTCCAGCAAAACTGCTTGATGCTGGTAATTGTTCATCCTTTCCGGCCGTCACCTCTGGTCTGAAATTCGCTAGCCCTCTCTCGGGGACCCCGGCACCGGCCTATAAAACCAGGCGGGCCATTTCTTCTGACGCCTGCTCATCGAGGATTTGTACTTCCAGGACACGCTTGGCGTTCAGCGTATCCTCATCCCATATCTCGAAACGGTTGCCCATGCCCAACAGGATCACCCGTTTGTCCAGTCCCGCCACCTGGCGCAAGCTCGGCGGCAGTAAAATCCGGCCATTGCCGTCCGGTTCCACGGCCGTGGCGCTACCCACCAGGCGGCGCTGCAGACCCCTGTGGCTGGCGTTGAAGTTCGGCAGGGCCAGAACATCATCACGTATGCGTTGCCATGTTTGCTCGGACTGAAGCCACAACGAACCCTGGTCAAACGCGCTGTAGGTGAGCACCATGCGATTGCCGCACTGCTCCGCCAGGACTTCCCGATACCGTACCGGTATCGCGAGACGTCCTTTCGCATCCAGGTTTATTGAGGTTTCACCAAAAAACACTTTTCCCCCACCTAATTATACTTATTCACCACTTTTTCCCACTAATATGCACGATAGTATTTGAAAGCGACAAAGTCAAGCGGGATAAAAACGATTAGAACAAGATAAAGAGGCGGGCAGAAAGCCTGATTCTGGCAAACCGGGGGCGCGTTTGCTGACTAAAATCCAACGGGTGGTGTGCCGGTGGGAAAAACGACCGTATATATGGTGTCACCCGGTAAAATTGCTATCGGGTAAATTGGGTAAACGAAACTGATAAGAAATCACGGTTCAGGACAACGCAGTAATACTTCAGAGATTCCTTGGTAAACCGGCCCAACGGAGCTGCGACCGGTGAGGGCTGTGGGCCTGGAACGAACTTGAACGTAATGTTGCATTTCGGCTCACGGCAGTTCCAGTATTCTTTCACTGCGCCAAACCCTGATGACGAATATTGATGATGATTCCCTGAGGTAGACCACACGAAACGGTTTATGGATAAGCTCACGAATATTAGCAGTGTTGAACTCGGGAACCATTCGGCCAATATCCGGGTTGTCTGTGAGCGATTCTATTCTGCCGAGAATCTCCTCAGCCAGGCGTTTGCCTACTTGTGGAACCAATTGCTCTTGGTAATACGCCTGTATTTCACGAAGATCACTCACCGCGGAGTCTGCGAGGTAAATTTTCACTATTCGATGCCTAAGATCCTTTTAGCGTCAGTGAGATCAGTAAATTTACCTTCTTTTATCTCCATTAATCCTTGCGTCACCGCTTGCATAAATGCAACTTTCTCTTCGCGCAATTCATAATCTTCCAGTCCCTGAACTACAGCCACGCCCCGACCACGACTCGTTACTAAAATTGGGCGTTTGTTTTCATTCGCCCGGGTTACGATTTTTCCAGGATTTACCTTCAGGTCAGACAAAGGCACAACATCTTCTGAGAATTTGACTGGCACGACTTATCTCCAAATATCAATTATAAGACCTGATTATAGCACCTGTTAACAGGTTGGACTCCGGTATCATTGCTGTTCATTCTAACGGCGTTGCACGCACCAAAGCGGGAACCAGGCCATGCGATGAAGCTGTCACCCGGCTCTTGGCGGAGCCGGCTTCGCGGCACATCTTGCGGTGCAATGTACAAATTCAGTGAGAGCCGGCCGATAAGCCGGGTTCTGTCGTGGGCAATCATTCATCTGGGACTGCTGTCACCAGCATCCTCAAGCGACCTACCCGAAGACATCGCGGGCCGCGATATCGTCTTCCTATTTGGTCTTGCTCCAGGTGGGGTTTTCCATGCCACAAACTGTTACCAGTTGCGCGGTGCGCTCTTACCGCACCATTTCACCCTTACCCGGCCCCACGAATGGGGTCAGGCGGTATATTTTCTGTTGCACTTTCCGTAGGCTCACACCTCCCAGGCGTTACCTGGCACCCTGCCCTGCGGAGTCCGGACTTTCCTCCTTCCCGCCCTGCGGCGGAAACGCGATTGCCTGGCCGACTCTCACGCCTATTGTCCCCTACCGGCAAACGTATTGATAGCCGTCTGCAAAGGCAATGCGCATCTGACTGCTGCGCATCAGCCCTGGCACCACCCGCAGATGTCAATTGCTGCGTGACCGCTTTTGCACCGGGTGGCTCATGCGGGGTGTTTATCGAGCAACTGGTAGATTGCCCTGCGTGGTACGTTATTGAGTTGGGCGGCGACCCTGGCCGCCTGCGAGGCCGGCAGGAACTCCAGCAACGCCAGGGCCATCCGGTGGGCGCCGCTCAGCGCCGTGTCCTGACTTTCTTCATGACCAGCGACGATCACCACGAATTCACCGCGGCTCTGGTTTGCGTCCCCGGCCAGTTGCCTGTTCAGCTCGGCCAGGGGATACCTTAGAACGGTCTCAAATTTCTTGGTCAGCTCCCGGCATACGGCGACCTCGCGTTGTCCGCCAAAAATTTCGGTCAGATCCGCGACCGCCGCTGCAATGCGGTGACTGGATTCGAAAAATACCAGCGTCCGGGTTTCATGGCGAAGCGCTTCCAGTTTTTTTCTCCGCGCAGCAGCCTTGGCCGGCAGAAATCCCTCAAATGCGAACCGGTCCGGCGGCAAGCCGGCAACCGACAGGGCCGCCGTGAGCGCGCTCGGTCCCGGCACCGCAAAGACCGGCAGGGCTGCTTCCCGCGCCGCCTTTACCAACCGGTAGCCCGGGTCGGAAATCAACGGTGTGCCTGCGTCGGCAATCAGCGCGATGGACTGGCCCGCCGCTATCCGTTCGAGCATCCGTCCTTCCAACTGGGCCTCGTTGTGTTCGTGGAAGGCCTGCAGGGGTGTCGTAATATTGTAATGTGACAACAACACGCGCGAGTGACGGGTATCTTCAGCGGCTATCAGGTCGACTTCGGACAAAATCCTGACGGCCCGGTAGGAAATGTCCTCCAGGTTCCCGATCGGCGTTGCTACAATATAAAGTCCGGCTTGCGGCATAACTGCGTGTCCAATGGTGTTAATCTGGTCATGGCCTGGTGTTAACCGGGGTCTGGTGTATATTCACGCCAGGCTTTGCTTGCAGTCCATTGATATAGGGTATCATTCTGACGCGAACAACTTTGTAAAAATCCTATGACTTTACGCTTTTACCCGATCCTGTTGTCCAGCGTGTTGCTGCTGCTCAGTGCATGCAGTACGACCGGCCCCATACCGGAAGATAAACCGCCGGTTGTCGGGGACCAAGCTGTCGAAACTGAAACCCGCACCTTTGACCTCGAGCAGGAAATACGCCGGGACCCTGCAGAGCGCAGCCTCGATGACGTGATTGAACTGTCGCGGCGAATGCCCGCCTACCACCCCGGGCTGGCGCTCGCTATCCTGCGTTCACTCGAATCCATCCCTTCGGGCCGGCTCACCGTCATGATCGCAAGCGGCTTGTACGACCCGGAGTTCAGCGCGTGGCTCGACCTGTCCATGCAGACGCGCAATCTGCTGATCAGCCGGGAACCGGTGTCAGCGGCGGCCGGGAAATGGGCTGATGACCACCAGGGACACGTCGTCAGCGCAGCGGATTTTGTCGAACTGATGTCCAGCTACCGCAAGCTGTACCCCACCCCTGCCCAGGTGGCCGTACTTTTACCCAACGAAGGCGGCCTGGCTGCAGCGGCCAGGGCCATACGCGATGGCATTTTGAGCGCCTACCTCGATGCGCCCGGTAATTCCGTGCTGCGGTTCTATTCCAGCGGGGAAACCAGTGCAGCGGCCCTTGCCGCCTACCTGCAGGCCAGGGACGATGGCGCTACGCAGATCGTCGGTCCATTGCGCAGCGAATCGGCCAGCGCACTGGCCAGTCTCGCTGATCCCGGCGTGCCGATCCTGCTGCTCAACGAACCTGCCGAATACAAACCCACGCTCCCCGGACAGGCAACGATGGTCCACAATCTGTCGCTTTCACAGGCCGAGGAAGCCTCGGCCATTGCCCAAAGCGCGTTATCACAGGGCCAGCAAAGGGCCATCGTAATCGTCCCGGACAGCGCCTGGGGAACACGCATTGAAAATGCATTCGCCGCGAGATTCAAGCAGGGTAATGGCCAGATAACCGACGTCGTCCATTTCAACCCGGCTACTGAAGATTCCAGCGATATGCTGACCCGGCTGCTGAAGATAGATGAAAGTGAGCAACGTAAGACAGCATTGCAGACGCGGCTTGGCATAGCCCTCAACTTTGAACCCGGCCGACGCGATGATTTCGATTTCATCTTCCTCGCGGCAAGCCCCCAGGAGGGCCGGGAACTAAAACCATTACTGCGATTTCACAACGCCGGTGACGTTCCCGTCTATGCCATGGGCCGCATATACAGCGGCAAGGTGGAACCGGCTTCCGACCAGGATATGAATGGCATCGTATTCCCGGTCACGCCCTGGCAGTTACAGACAACCGAGGCCGGCACCGCGGCGTTTGAAAGCATTCACGCCGGTTCCTTCGGAAATTTGTACGCCTTGGGCCAGGATGCCTGGAACTTGCTGCCATGGTTACCCTTGCTGCAGAAGGATACCGACCTTTGGTATCCGGGTCACGTCGGTCAATTGCGTATGCAGGCAAATGGTCACCTGGAGCGACAACCCGCCTGGGCACAATTTTCCGAGGGCCGGGCCGTTGCCCACCAGTGGCCGGTCATTCGCTGAAACAGCCGCTGGCGGGTGGGCGTCAAGCGGGGAGCCAATGGGAAAAGACGGCGGAGACCTTTCTTTGCACCCGCGGCCTTAAACCCCTGCAACGCAACTTCACCAGCCGTTTTGGTGAAATTGACCTGATCATGGAGGATGACAAAACCGTTGTTTTTATCGAGGTAAAGTATCGCGGGAACAAAAGCCACGGCAGCGGAGCGGATGCGGTTACCTTGCACAAACAGCGCAGGATCTCGCTTACGGCTGCGTGGTTCCTGGCGATGAACCCTGCCAGGGCCGAGCAGTATTGCCGCTTTGACGTCATCTCCATTGACCCGGGAAAAGGCGATGAGGGTATCACCTGGATCAGGAGCGCGTTCTATTCAACCACCGGATAGGGCAGTTGGTGCAGGAGACCGGCTACATCAAGCCTTGTACCGCCGCCAGGATGACCACCGTGAACAACGCCGCGACGATGTCGTCGAGCATGATGCCAAAACCGCCGCTGACTTTTCTGTCGAGTTGACGAATCGGCCAGGGTTTGACGATATCGAAAAACCGGAATAACACGAACGCAGCCAGCAGCCACTGCCATTGCAATGGCACAAAGGCGACCGCCAACCAGTAACCCACCATCTCATCCCAGACGATGCCGCCGTGATCGTGAACACCCAGGCTGCGGCTGACCTGCCCGCACATCCTGACACCCAGCAGAAACAGCAGTAACAGTACGCCCCAGAAAACCGGGGTGTCGAGGCTTTTCAAAGCGAACACGAACGGCACAGCAACCAGGGTACCCATGGTGCCAGGGGCAACCGGTGACAGACCCGCCCCGAGACCAAAAGCCAGGAACCCCGATGGTGAACCGAAGACGGTCCTTACCAGTGCCTGGCGCGCGGGTTGCGTCTTGGCGTGTTCGGACGGGTTCATGTCGCTTGACTGAAATGTTCAAAACCGGTGTCGCGCGGGTGATAGGACGCACCATCCCGCCTGACGCAACGCACGCCTGCACCCTGCTCTATTGCACCGATGATACTCAACGGGATATCCAGTTGCCGGGCGAGGTCGCCGAGCCACTCCCGGTAGCGGGGCGGCAGGGTAAACAGCAACTCATAGTCATCACCACCCGACAACTGGAAACGCCGTTTCTGTTCCTCCGCGAGACCCGCGAGCAGGTGGTTTTCCGGCAGGTTTTCAATTTCGAGCCGGGCGCTGCATCCAGACGCCTCGAGCACGTGGCCGAGATCGGCCAGCAGTCCGTCGGAGATATCGATACAGGCACTGGCGTGACCCAGCAGGCACTGGCCGAGGCGGACCCTGGGCTGGGGCCGGTCGAGCATTCGCCGGTCGGACACCGGCGTGCCTGCCTTGAGCAGGTCCAGCACACAGGCGGCCCCGCCAGTGCTGCCCGACACGACCAGCAGGTCACCCGGTTGCGCACCGGCGCGTGTCAATTGTCTGCCCGGTTCGATGCAACCCAGCACGGTCACGCTGATCGACAAGGGCCCGCGGGTGGTGTCGCCGCCTACCAGGGCAACGGCATGGGTTTGCGCGAGTGATCTGAAGCCGGCGGAAAACTGCTGCATCCAGTCGGCGTCAGCCTGTGGTAACGACAGCGAAAGCAGGGCCCAGCGCGGGGTTGCACCCATCGCTGCCAGGTCGCTCAGGTTGACCGCCAGGCATTTGTAGCCGATATCATATGCCGCAGTGTCATCGGGAAAGTGGACGCCGGCGTTCAGCGTATCGGCCGCTGCCACCAGTTGCCGGCCCGCGGGCAATTCAAGCACGGCGGCATCATCGCCGATACCGAGTATGACCCCATGTTCAAAACCGCGTGGAAAATCAACGCAGGTATCCCGCTGAATCTGTCGAATCAGCTCAAACTCTTTCACCGGCTCAAACCCGGCTGAATGGCAGTGAAGCCGCAGGGTCCCGCCATTGTTTCGCCGCCTTGTCGAGAACGCCATTGATATAACTGTGGCCCTGTTCCGCGCCAAACATTTTTGCCAGGTTG
>JBFZEL010000242.1:0-3326 GCA_041306925.1 Lysobacterales bacterium | reverse complement strand
GCAGCAGCAGCATAAAACAACTGCAAAGCAGACGAGTCCTGGAGACAGTACCTCCTTGGCGGTGTTTGGAGAGTAGTTTCAAGTTGTGTCCGGTGCGGTTGAGCATGATGTTAAAACCTCTGTTGATACCCATTTTGTCGATCCCGGTGCAAGAACCATTCTGCAGCGCGAAGTATACTACTGAACATATTTCCCCCGTTAGCAATCACAGAAACAAGAGATCTTCCCCCGATTTTACTGGTGAACGGTATGGGGTTTTAGCGGATGATCAGCCGTCCGGTCAGCATGATTCAGTCTCATTGCAAACCTGGCTTGCTGGTAAAAACGGGCGGTTCAGCAATAGAATAGGCCGGTTGATGCCATCTGCGTTTTATTCATTCAGCGAGCACCCAGGCCATTGTCTTCAAACGTTCGAAAAGTTCTGAGGATTACACTCAAGTCGGTCGCAAGCCTGGCTGCCATGTTTTTACTGGCCCTGCTGCTTTTTCTCTGGCGCCTGTCAGCCAGCCCGATCCAGTTAAACCAGCTGGTGCCCAAAATTGAACGGGCCACGGCCGATCTTCCGGGTGGTTTCAGCGTAAAGCTGAAAAGTATCGGGCTGTTCTGGAACCGTGCCGGGCGGCAGGTTGATCTGCGGGCATTGAATGTGGAACTGGTTGAGTCATCGGGCACGAGCCTGGTCAGCGTGCCCGAGGTGAATATTTCGCTGAGCGGTTTTGCCCTGTTGCGCGGAGTGGTTGCGCTTTCTGCGATTGAATTGCATGACGTTGATGTGCAGGTGGTGCGGAGGGAGGACGGCACATTTCAAATCTTTAAAAAGATCAATGCCAAGCCTGTGGTCAGCGCTGATAACAAACCCAGGGACTTTATGGAAACATTCCAGCACCTGTTCAAGGTGTTGGCGTCGGAACCAAACACGGACAATCCGCTGAGTTATCTCAAGCGACTAAAACTCAAGGGGGCGATCGAAGTCGACGACCGGAAGAACGGCCTGCATTGGGCCGCACAGGGAGTCGAGGCTCTGTTCGTGGGACACCAGGGCGTGGTAACGGGCAATCTTGGGGTGAATTTCAGCTCGCCAGCGGCGCTGGATGGCATCCATGCGGATATTGCGCTGAAATTGCAGGATAATGTTGTGAGTGCCAGCCTCGGGTTCGCAGGGGTCAGGCCAGCGGGGTTTGCGACGCTTGACCCGCGCCTGGCCGGTCTGGACATGAGCCTGAGCGGAACCATCAATACAACCCTGACCTTGCCGGATACGATAGACAGCCTGAGCGCCGATATCAAAGCTGGGGCAGGGCAGCTTTTCTACCGTGATTTTTATCCCGAACCGCTCAAGCTCAACTCGCTCGGGCTACGGTTGAGTGCCGATGTGGCGGGCAAAACCCTGCGGGTTTCCAACCTGGATGCCTTGCTGGGCGAGGCAACGAACCCGTTGAAACTCCATTTGACGGCCACCGCGCAAATGCTTGAGAACGCAGTCGCGGTGAGGCTGGAAACCGGCCTGTCACAATTAAGGGTCAACGAGTTTGAGCGTTACTGGCCGAAGGGGGTCGCACAGGGCGCGCGCAGGTGGCTGGTAACAAATTTGCAGGCAGGTAGCGTCGATGGCGCGAACCTGGATCTGGACATGCTCGTGCCAACCGGGCCGGCAGCAAAATTCCAGCTCAGGGAACTCAAAGGTACAGTGGTGTACAGTGACCTTACAGTCGGCTATTTCGGTTCGCTGCCGCCAGCCACGGGCGTGACGGGTTCCGGCACTTTTGATCAGCGCGGGTTTGACCTGGATATCAATAAAGGCTCGGTTAACGGGGTCAGCATCGATTCCGGCAAAGTCGTCATCAGCGGCATGGATAACAAAAAGGCGGCGATTTCGGTCGAGACTCATCTGAGTGGTCAATTGGCTGCCGTTTTTGCGGTGCTGGAGCAACCACCGCTCAGCCTGAGCTCTGCTTATTTCAGCGGCCCTGTGTCGGACAGACTTGGCGGGCAGGTCATGGCCGGCTTCAATATTGCGTTACCGCTTCAATCCGGATTGGGCAAGGACGCTATTCACTACTCATCGAGCGGCAGGATCACTGACGCCAGCTTCAGTAAGTTTTTTCGTAACTACGATTTGCAGGCGGCCAATATGGTCTTCAACCTGGACCAGGCGATTATCAATATAAACGGCCCGCTGCAGTTTTCAGGTGTTCCATTGCTGGTGAACGTTACCACCTCGGTCGCCGGGCCGGACAAGGGTCATGCCGAACTTACTGTCAATTCGCCCGCTATGACCGCCAGCCAAATCAGCGCGCTGGGTTTTGACGTAAGTAAATACATGCAAGGCAGTTTAGCGCTGCAAACAAACGCAAAACTGGCCCCGGGCGGACCTGTCACGGCAACGCTTGCGGCGGATTTCAATAAGGCCGCACTGGCAATACCGCAAATTCACTGGCACAAGGCCAGCGGTGACGGTGGCAGGCTGGGTTTCAATCTGCTGTTGGAGAAGAACCATCTGCACGCCGACGACATCACTGTGGACCTGGGCTCGTTGAAAACCAGTGGCAAAGCCGAATTTGACCTGGCCGGGTCGGTGATGAGCCTGGGCCTGGAGCGCGTTTCATTGGCATTTGCGCAACTGGAAGATCTGCATCTGGAACTCGATGAAGGCAATATCCTGCAGTTTTCGGTGCAGGGTGGTGAGGCCAGCCTGGAACCGTTTTTGCGCGGAGGCGACGAGGTCGCTGACTCGCAGGCAAAGCAGGTGGCCGTTGCAGCGAAGGTGCCTGCAGACCAATCGGAGTCACGCGGATTTGTTTTAAAAGTCGGCGACACGAAACTCGACAAGGTTTACATCAACAAGGATACCTATTTCGATGATGTTCAGTTCAGCGGTCGCCGTGACAACACGGGTTGGCATGAGGTGAGCTTGTCGGGGCACAACCCGTACGCAAGCGGCAGCGCTGCTGCCAACGGTTCGGCTGCGGCCACAGAAACGCTTGAATCCGGCCAGTTCAGGTTCAATTTCGGACCCCCTGAAAACGGCCGGTATCCTGTGCGGATTGAAGCGGAAGACCTGGGTTCGCTGATCTCCTCGGTCAAGGGCAGGGATGTCATGAAAGATGGATACCTGCAGATTAATGGCACAAGCCGGGGCCCTTTGTGGACAAAACCCATCGATGCCAGCTTTGCAATGAGTGGCTTCACGGTGAAGGAGGCGCCAGGCATTGCCAAGCTGCTCAACATGGTTTCGCTGACCCAGATCATCTCCACGTTCAGGCAGACGGGGCTGGCCTTCAATTCTGCTTCCGGTGATATCCAGTTGGACGGCAAACGCCTGTCCA
>JBFZEL010000241.1:0-2522 GCA_041306925.1 Lysobacterales bacterium | reverse complement strand
AGCCCATCGACCCAGCGCGGGCCTGGCGGTGAGGATTAGGTGCCAGTCGTCGTCGGTGAGGCCGTCGTAGGCGGTTTGGGATTTCATGGCGAAAGGTGGGTGTAGAAGGTGTGGGTGTTCATTTTAAGTCAATAGCTAAATTCATCGGCAATGGTGCCTGCCCTTCGGCCTGCTCCAGGAATCGGGCGGCCTGGCGTGCGTATTCCGGCTTGAGTTCAATGCCGATATAACGGCGGCCCATCTTGACGGCCTGGTAGCCGGTGCTGCCGATGCCGTTGAACGGGTCGAGCACCAGGTCGCCAGGGTTGCTGTAGAGGGTCAGGCATCGCTCGATCACGTCCAGCTGCAGCGGGCAGATGTGCCGCTCGTCTTCCTGCCCTCTGGCCATGCGACCATTTAGCACTTTGGTCTGATTGACCTGCATCCAAACAGGCGACGCCAGCTCCTGCCACATAGCCACAGGTAGATCATCAGGGTCGTGGGTCACAGGATCAGGGTTCTCTTGATCCTTGCGGAAGAACAGCATGTAATCAGGCATTCCTACCCGGCTGCGAGTGCTGTCCTTCTTCAGCTGCTTGTAGAGCAGTCCTAGTGCCTTGGTGCGCTGCATCTCGATCACAGGGTCTTTCCATATCGTGCAACGAGCGTGGTAAACCCATTCGGCGGCCTGATGAGCACGGACAAGATCGCCGCCAAAGTCATGCAGGCCGATGAATCCATCCTTGCTCTTACGGGCTGGCAGGTCTGAACAATGCACGCAGGCGATGCGGCCAGGCTTGAGCACTCGATACAGGGCTTCCGTGAAATAGGCGTAATGCTCCATGAACTCTTCATGGCTGCCGCAGTTACCCATGTCGCGCTCAGAATCTGAGTAGACAAACAGATCGGAAAACGGCGGCGAGAAGATAGCAAGATCAATGATGCCGTCCGGCAGACCATTCATCACTTCAATGCAGTCGGCCAGATAAATAGCCCACTTGTCGCCTTGATAATCGGGTTTCATTTTAAGAAATCAGGAAGGGTGACTTTGTTGGTGCGTGAGTAGGCTTTTTTGCTTGCCGCAGACTGGTATCCGTTCATCGCGTCAGCCATGGCGCGCTTCATGCGCTGATGATCTTGAGCTTTGCGCTGGACGTTGTTCCATATTGATGTTTCGGTGTCGCTGATCACGACGTGGCAGGTGACTGGCTGGGTCTGCCCATAGCGCCATGCGCGGCGCACGGCCTGATAGTGCTGCTCGTAGCTATGGCTGACGCTGGCAAACACGACCGTATTGGCGTGCTGCCAGTTGAGGCCTAATCCGGCCAGCTTGGGCTTTGAGACGATCACGCGGCGCCGGCCAAAGGTGAAGTCGTCCAGGGCGGCGATCTTCTCTTCTGGATCCATGGATCCATGAACCTCGATCGCGTCGGGGATTGATTGGGCCAGGGCTGATGATTCGTTGTTGGTTTCGCACCAGACGATCACGGATCCGTTGGCGGCGTTGGCGATTTCAGCGGCTTTGGATACCCGATCGTCCATGGTCAGCCGCTTCTCTTTGTGGATCGTGGTGGCGCTGCCGTCAGGGATCCTGAACAGCATCCCGTCGGGCACGTCCACGGTGATGTCGGCCAAAACCGTGTGCAGCTCGTAGGTGAGCGGCGGGAGCACAAATCCCGAATCGTCACCGCCCAAATCGGATGGCAACGTAGCGGCCCTAGCCCAGCTGGCCACCCATCCCCAGAAGTCGGACTGAGCATGCCCTTTAAGTCGCCAATCCTGGCTGGCCGTGCTGGTGTCGTTAACGAACCACCTACACAGCATCTCCATGCTTCCGAGATGGCTCAGGAACTCAGAGTGATTGCCTAACTCCATGTGATCATTTGGAGCAGGTGTAGCCGTGGCTGCCAGTCTGTACGGGGTGGACGCAAAAGCATCGCAAAGCATGCGCTTTGTGGGCCCGGTGAACGCCTTAAGAATGGAGCTTTCATCAAGCACCACTCCGCCGTAGATGCTGGGGTCCAGCTTTGGCAATCGTTCGTAGTTGGCAATATTCACGCCTGATCCTGCCTCTGATTGCTCACGAATGACGCGAGCGTCAACGCCAATGGCGGCACACTCCCGTTGCATCTGCTTAGCAACTGCTAGCGGAGTTAAGATCAACGATGGACGGCCAGATTGCTGAGCAAACTCAGCGGCGGCGGCGGCTTCGACCCGAGATTTACCTAGTCCAGTGTCCAAAAAAGCAGCGGATCTGCCTTTTTCGCAGACAAATCGCAATGTTGCCAACTGATGCGGAAACAGTCCATCCCAGCCATTGGAGGGAGTAAATCCATGCGAGCTAGCAGCAGTGCCTTTGGATGCGATAAATGCCCGATAGCTAGAAAGGGTTCTCATTACTGACAATCCCCCTTACTCTTCAACGGCAGGATTCGCACCTCGAACCCCTCGCCCAACAGGGTCTCGGCCTTGGCAAAAGCATCGGCGATGGTGTCAAACACCTCGACGCCAACGAGAGCGCGGCGGCCGGGGCCTGGCGTGCG
>JBFZEL010000240.1:0-4436 GCA_041306925.1 Lysobacterales bacterium | reverse complement strand
CGTAAAACCGATGTGCCGGGAAGAGCCTCGGTGATCTTTGCCCAGGGGACACTCGTGGAACAAAACGCCCAAGGGCGGGTGGCCGTCTTGAATGAAACCGTCGAGCGGGTCAACACCGACGAGGACGGCACGCAACACACCCTCAAGGTCCGCCGCGTCCTGACGGCCACCGAGCGCAACGTCGATCGCCAGGGTAACCCCCGTCTACTCCCTGATGTCGAGATCGAAGGATGGTGGACCAATCTGACCATCGACAAGGAGCAGGTGATCGAGATGTACAAGGGGCACGCCCTGTGCGAGCAGTACCACTCCGAACTCAAGAGCGACCTGGACCTGGAACGGCTCCCCTCCGGAAAGTTTGCCACCAATGCGCTGGTCATGCACTGCGCGGGGCTGGCCTACAACATCCTGCGCGCCGTCGGCCAAGTCGGCCTGATGGACAAGAAGCAGGCCCGACGTGCCCAGCAGCGGCGGCGGCTCAGGACCGTGCTGCAGGACTTGGTGTACTTCGCCGGACGGGTCATCGTGCATGCCCGTGGCTGGACGCTGCGGTTCGGTCGCCATGCCAAAAGACAGGCTCAAGCGTACATCACCGTGTATGAGCGGTTCGCCTATGGTTGAGAGCAACCGACCTGACCGCTGGCCGGGGAACCGGCCTCACTGCGAGGTGGGGACGGCGTTGTTCGCTCAAAAACAGGAGAAAAGGCCCGACAACGACCAAACAATCAGCTGAATTGTCAAAGACCCACGCCGGCAACCGGAAAAACTGCGCCATACGCCGGTGAATCACTGAAAATCTCCCGCCGGATCGGCCGGCGAGGTAAAAAAAGAGGTGCAGGCTAACTCCTCACTGATTCAGGAATATATTAACTGCAAAAAGCCGTGGTCGTGGCCCTGCCTGCGACATAATGGTGAGTTGTTGATCTGCGAATGCGATCACGCCATCACTATGCCCATGGGGAATACCTTTGTCGGCGGATCATTCACAGAAGTATGGCGTGGCCAAAAGGCATAACAAGTGTGCAAGACATTTATTGATCGCCGCAGGGT
Source organism: Lysobacterales bacterium (assembly GCA_041306925.1). Lineage (GTDB taxonomy): Bacteria > Pseudomonadota > Gammaproteobacteria > Xanthomonadales > SZUA-36 > SZUA-36. The sequence continues at coordinate 3,386 of JBFZEL010000240.1, read as the reverse complement.
TAGTTTAGATTTCTGCCAGCGTTGTCGATACAAGCTTCCCGATGCCATTCGCAGTAGTGACTCATTTCTATAACATAAAAGTCTGTAGAACGTGCCTTTATCCAGCAGAACGATATTTAGAAACTCACTCTATCTGTTTACAAGTGATGTAGTCGTGCGTTTGGTCAGTACGATTGCGACCATCGCCCTAGCACGGTATCTCGGACCGTCGGACTATGGCATCTATAGTGTCGCCTTTGCCTTAGCCGGGATCGTTGGATTCCTGTCGGATCTTGGGACGGGGCAGACTTACCTGCGCGAGCGGACCCGCGTCGGGTGCGACGAGCCGATACTCGTCGCCAGCTTCTTCAAGGTCAGGGCGGTGTTCGCATTGCTCGCCACGGTTCTCGCCCTGCTGTTGATTTCCGGGGTATACCGGACCGAACCGTTGCGGACTGTGTGTCTGATCATTGTTATCCCTACCATCTGGGGGGCGACACTAAATGGCTTTGCAAGCATCTTCTTTTCGGCCCGACAGGAGATGCAGTACGTTGCCGGCATTCGCTCGTTCATGAGCCTCACTCAAGCGGCGGCCATTATCGCGGGGGTCTCCCTGGGGTGGTCCCTCCAGAAACTGGCGCTCGTCCCTGGCCTTTCCCTTCTGGCCAGTGGTTTGCTTGGATACGTTCTGGTTCGCAGAAACATTGGCAGATTTTCGGGCTGGAACGCCGCGCTTTTGGAAGGCTTGTGGCTCTTTTCCCTGGCCGGAATCATGGGGATGTTGGCCCCGCAATTGGGGCCGCTCACACTGGAACGGGTCACGACGCTCGAGGAGGTGGGGTTGTTTGCGGCAGTCTACCGGATTCCGGCCTTCCTGATGCAGATCCCAATGGCCATCTCCTCGGCCTTCTACCCGCAGATGTTCAAGGCAGCCCATGAGAACGCCGAAACGCATCTGGCTCTCGGGCTCCGGGAATTTCGCGTCGTGCTACTGTTATCTGCAGGGCTTGCCCTGCCGTTCGCCCTGCAGTCGGAATGGGTTGTCGACGTGATTTTTGGCAGCCGTTGGCAGGGTGCGTCGGCAATCCTGTCGATCATGGCTTGGGTGGTGGTCTTCTCGGCGGTCGGCACGACGCTGGCGCACAGCGCTACCACTCTCGGACTGCAGGCACGGCGCGTGAAAATTCAATTGGTGGCAATGGTCTTCGGTATTACTGTGTATGCTTGGCTCGGTGGGCATTACGGGGCACTCGGCGGCGCGGTTGCAGCGCTGGTTTTCGAGTGTCTGGCTTTCGCCGGCTACCTGGGCTGCAATCCGATGCGTCGCGAATTCATGAAGCGGAGCATGTTCACTTTCTGCCAGGTCTTTGCCGGAATTGCTGCAGCCACAGTTGCGGCAAAACTACTCCCCACCGGTAGTGAGGCGGCTGGAGTGGTCCTTGCTCCCTTCGTTTTCTACGTTTTTCTTCTATTGTGTTTCAGAGAGTTTCGATATGAGGTGAAATGGCTGTTCAGCAAGGGACTGCGGAGCAGTTAGATGTCAGGAGATGTGACGATTCTCTTCGATCAGCGCTGGATAGGCCCGCACGGCATCGGCCGATTCGCTGCGGAACTGTTTGCCCGTATTCCTGGCGTCGAACCAGTACCAACTACATTGAAACCACTGCATCCGCTAAATCCACTCTGGCTTTCCGGAATCATTGCCCGGCGCCGACCCGACGTGTTTTTCACCCCTGGGTTCAACCCCCCGGCTAGGTGTGCCGTGCCGTTCGTCTTCATGATCCACGATCTGATTCCCATCCGTTTTGCGGGGGAGACAACCCTGACCAAGAGGCTGTATTTCGAACTGCTCGTCCGCCCGGCGTGCCGGCGTGCCCATCGGATCTTGACCGTGTCGGAATTTTCACGTCAAGAAATTATTTCTTGGTCAGGAGTCCCTGCCGACAAAGTGGTGAACGTCAGCATCGGTGTCTCACCTGGTTTCAGCCCGACCGGTGCCGTCAAAGATCTGGGGCGACCGTATTTCCTCTTCGTCGGCAACCACAAGCCGCATAAGAACCTGCGCCGGGTCGTCGAGGCCTTTGCACGCACCGGGCTGTCCCCGGCAGTCGGCCTGGCTATCACCGGGATGCCGGGGTCGGAAATGCAGAGGTTCGTTGCTTCGCTAGGGGTGGAGGGATCCGTCATCTTCGCCGGCGAGATACCGGAAACTGAACTCGCTGCCTGGTATCGCGGGGCCGTGGCCCTGGTCTTCCCGACTCTCTACGAGGGGTTTGGTCTGCCGGCTCTCGAGTCGATGGCCTGCGGCACTCCGGTGATCTCGTCGGGGGTCACTTCCCTTCCTGAGGTCGTTGGCGACAATGCCGTCATCGTCGACCCTAGCGATTGCTATATGATTGCAGAAGCCATGCACAATCTGTACACGGATGTCGAGCTGCGACGGAGGTTGTCAACTGACGGGGTTCGCCGCGCAAAGCTGTTCGACTGGGATAGGACCGTAGCGATGGTTCGCAACATTTTGCATGCGGCATGCCGCCCGCCGACCGATGAACGGCTATGAGCGCCTTTAAAAAATACGAGACCTACTTCTTTGCTATGCTCGGGGTAGCATTCTTTTATAATGCCTATCGATACCCGCTGCAGATCAACTCGTCTGCGACTAGCCCCACCTACAGTGACACTCCCTTTGCGCTACAGGCGGGAAAATATGCGATTTTTGCAGCGTTGCTGGTCAGCATGCTGGTCAATTTCCTGGACCTGCGAAAGCTCGAGAAACAGCATTATTGGTATCTGAGCGCTTTTTTGTACCTGAACCTCGCGCCGGTTGCATATGGGCTTGCACTCGGCAACGTTCACCTGATCGAGGCGGGGTTTTTTGCTACTATCCCAGTAGTCCTACTGGTCGGTTGCCCCGGGGTGATTGACTATCGCCGTGCCTCACAACTGTTGCACTGGTCGCTACTGGTCTATCTTGCCTTCAATGCGTTCCAGGTCGCGATGGCGCTCTTATTCGGGAGGATGCCCGCGCTGGCCCACCCTGGTACAACTTCGATCAGATTCGGCAGCGTCCTTGATGACCCTAACAGCTTCGCCATATTGCTTCCCCTGTTTACTGGATATGCCGTGATTTTCTACTCGGGCGTCTGGCGGCTGCTGATACTGGCAAGCCTGGTCCTGTCCTTGCTCTTGTCACAGTCGCTCACGGCAATCGGTTCGATTTGCTTGGCTATGGTCTTGTTGTATGGCTCGGCGGTGCGCAAATTTTTTTGCGATCATCTTTGTGTAATACTGGTGACATTTGCGATGACTCTGTCCTTGATGTGGATTTTCAGGGGGAGCATAGCGGACGTGGCACAACAGAAATCAGGAAGTGTTGTCGGCCCCCTCGAGGCGTTTGCTGTTAGATA
>JBFZEL010000239.1:0-9235 GCA_041306925.1 Lysobacterales bacterium | reverse complement strand
CGTTGCCACAGACGCATGGTCGCGTTGGCGCGGTTCAGGGTATAGATGTGCAACCCGGGTGCGCCGCCGAGCAGCAGCCGCTCACATAACTTTGTCACCACGTCCAGGCCGAATTCGCGGATGGAGGCGAGATCATCACCATAGGCTTCGAGGCGTTTACGCATCCAGCGCGGAATCTCGGCGCCGCACATGGCTGAAAACCTGACCAGGCTTTCGTAATTGGTGATCGGCATGATGCCGGGGGTGATCGGGATATCGATACCGTGACGCTCGCAATCGTCGAGGAACTGGAAATAACAATCGGTGTTGTAGAAATACTGCGTGGTCGCACCATCGGCGCCGGCTTCCACTTTTTCCTTGAAATACTTGAATTCGGTTTCCGGTGATCCGGATTCCGGGTGAAACTCGGGGTAGCAGGCCACTTCGATATGAAATTCGTTAGGAAAGGTCTGCTGCACGAATCTCACCAGGTCACTGGCGTACTGAAAGGGCCCGGGGCCGCTGACACCTTCCGGCCGGTCGCCACGCAATACCACCAGACGTTCGACACCCGCCAGTTTGTAGGACTCCAGCAGGCGCTGCAGCATCTGGCGGTCGGTGGCCATGCAGGAGATATGCGGCGCCACCGGAACACCGGACTGTTTCAACAGGTCGGCAACGGTGTTGAGTGTCGCATCCAGCGTCGAGCCACCCGCGCCGAATGTCACGGACAGGTAGCGCGGGTTGAGCCTGGAGAGCTTCTGCCAGGTCGAGTCCAGGACCAGTTTCTGCTGATCCGAACGCGGCGGGAAGAACTCGAAGGAGATGGGTACGGTTGCTCTTGCCATGCGAATGGCTAGTAACGGTAATGATCCGGCTTGTAAGGGCCTTCTGCAGCGACGCTGATGTACTTTGCCTGCGCATCGGTCAGACGGGTCAACTTGGCGCCCACGCGTTGCAGGTGCAGACGCGCGACTTTCTCATCGAGGTGCTTGGGCAGGACGTAGACATCATTCTTGTAGCGCTGCGGATACTTGAACAGTTCGATCTGCGCCAGCACCTGGTTGGTAAAGGAGGCGGACATCACGAAACTGGGGTGGCCGGTTGCGCAACCGAGGTTAACCAGCCGGCCTTTTGCCAGCAATATGATGCGTTTTCCGTCCGGGAAAATGACGTGATCAACCTGTGGCTTGATATTCTGCCACTCGTACTGCTGCAGGCTGGCAACGTCGATTTCGTTGTCAAAGTGGCCGATGTTGCAGACGATGGCCTGGTCCTTCATCACCGCCAGGTGGTCGTGGGTCAGCACGTGGTAGTTGCCGGTGGCGGTGACAAAGATGTCGCCCTGGTCGGCAACCTCATCCATGCTCACGACGCGGTAACCTTCCATGGCGGCCTGCAAGGCGCAGATCGGATCGATCTCGGTCACCCAGACGGTCGCGCCGAGTCCGCGCAGCGACTGCGCGCAGCCCTTGCCGACATCGCCATACCCGGCAACGATCGCAATTTTGCCGGCGATCATCACGTCGGTGGCGCGCTTGATACCGTCGACCAGTGACTCGCGGCAACCGTACAGGTTGTCGAATTTCGACTTGGTGACCGAGTCGTTCACATTGATGGCCGGGAATGGCAGGGTTCCCGCCTTGGCCATTTCATAAAGACGCTTCACACCGGTGGTGGTTTCTTCGGTGACGCCCTTGATCTTCGCCAGTGCTTTGGCATACCAGCCCTTGCGGACCGCCAGCCGTTTCCTGATCGAATTGAACAGCGCCGTCTGCTCCTCGCTTTCCGGCTTGTCGAGGATCGAAGGGTCCGTCTCGGCCTGTGCGCCGAGGTATAGCAGCAGGGTCGCATCACCACCGTCATCGAGGATCATGTTGGCAAAATTCTCATCGCCTTCGCCCTTGCCCCAGTCAAATATCCGGTGGGTGAATTCCCAGTATTCGTCGAGGTTTTCACCCTTGTAGGCAAATACGGGTGTGCCGCCTGCCGCGATTGCCGCGGCGGCGTGATCCTGGGTGGAGTAGATATTGCACGAGGCCCAGCGGACTTCGGCGCCGAGAGCCTTCAGGGACTCGATCAGCACCGCGGTCTGGATGGTCATGTGCAGGCTGCCTGCGATACGCGCGCCCTTGAGGGGTTGTTCGGGGCTAAATTCGCGGCGCACCGCCATCAGGCCGGGCATTTCCGTCTCGGCGATGGCTATTTCCTTGCGGCCAAAATCGGCCTGACCGATATCGGCGACGTAATAATCAGGTTTACCTGGTACTTCTATCACTGCATTCATGTGTCTGTTCCTTAATTGTTTACAGGCTGGGTTTGCAGGCCGGGCTTACAGGCCGGCCGCATCGCGCAGCAGGTCTGCCTTGTCAGTTTTTTCCCAGCTGACGTTCAAATCTTCACGTCCCATGTGGCCATAGGCGGCCAACGGGGTGTAAATCGGTTTGATCAGATCCAGCGCCGTGATGATGCCGTAGGGCGTCAGATCAAAGAATTTTCGTATCAATTGCTCGATGCGTTCGGCCGGAATCTTTTCCGAACCGAAGGTGTCGATGCCGATCGATGTCGGCTGGGCCACGCCAATGGCGTAGGACACCTGGATTTCGATACGATCGGCCAGACCGGCGGCGACGATATTCTTCGCCACGTAACGCGCGGCATATGCGGCGGAACGGTCCACCTTGGACGGGTCCTTGCCGGAGAACGCGCCGCCGCCATGGCGCGCCATGCCGCCGTAGGTATCAACGATGATCTTGCGCCCGGTCAGGCCGGCGTCACCCACCGGTCCGCCGATTTCGAACCGGCCGGTCGGGTTGATGTGGTACCTGGTGTTCGCGTCCAGCCAGTGCGCGGGCAGGACCGGCTTGATGATCTCCTCCATCACCAGTTCGCGAATCTGCGCCTGCGTGGACTCCCTGCTGTGCTGTGAGGAGAGTACAACGGCGTCGATGCCGACCGGTTTGTTGTCCTGGTAGCGGAAGGTCACCTGGCTTTTCGCATCCGGCCGTAAATGCAACTTACCGCCGCTGGAATGCCGGCGCACCTCGGCCTGTTTCTTGACCAGTTCATGCGCGTAGTAGATCGGTGCGGGCATCAACACGGAAGTTTCATTGGATGCGTAGCCAAACATCAGACCCTGGTCACCAGCACCCTGCTCTTCCGGCGACTTACGGTTAACACCCTGGTCGATGTCGCTGGACTGCTTGCCGATGATATTGATGACGCCGCAGGTGTGTCCGTCAAAACCGAACTCAGAAGACGCATAGCCGATTTTCACGATCACCTTGCGGATAATATCCTCGAGATCGACCCATGCATTGGTGGTGATTTCGCCGCCGACAATGGCCACGCCGGTCTTGATAAAAGTCTCACAGGCCACGCGCGCAGCGGGATCTTTTTCGATAATGGCATCCAGAACCGTGTCTGAAATCTGGTCGGCAACCTTGTCGGGATGACCCTCGGAAACGGATTCCGAGGTAAACAGGTAATTTCTCATTTTCTAAAACTCCAATGAAATATATCTTTCTATCCGAATTGAGAGATATATTCTAAAGCATGTTTTTTTAAATTGCATCCTTGGATGCGAAAATGGCAATGGTACAGCCATGCATGCTCCGGGCCGGCACTCATTGAGAAAAATGCGCGGCTCAGTGCATAATGCCTGACGGCCTCTGCGGGGCTGTCCGGTCAAATCCAGCTGGAGATAATAAAAATGAGAGAGTTGCTCGTCATGAACGATGCCATGATGATCTCGGCCATCATTCTTGCCATTACATTCATCGGTATTTTCACAGAAAATTTTCATGGCTTCCATCGTGCCAAGTTCGCCATGATGGGCGCGATCCTGATGATCATCGCCGGCCAGTTTTACGGCTTTTACGATGCCAAACTGGCGATTGAAGCGGTCGACTGGAACGTCGTCCTGCTGCTCGGTTGCATGATGGCCATCGTCTCCATCATGATCCCGACGGGCGGTTTCGAAGCCATGGCCAATTTCATGGCGAGGGTCAGCAAAGGCCGGCAATTCATGTTGCTGGTGCTGCTGGGAACATCGGTGACCGTGCTTTCGCTGCTGCTCGATAACGTCACCACGGTGGTGATCTTCGGCCCCCTGATCATTCTCATCGCACGCTCCATGAAGGTTACGCCTATCCCCTTCCTGCTGGCGGCCGCCCTGCTGACCGATACCGGCGGTGTTGCGACGCTGGTGGGTGACCCGCCCAACCTGATGATCGGCTCCGCCAAGGGCATCGACTTCAATACCTTCTTCATGCACATGGGCGTGATGGCCTTTGCGGCCTGGCTTACCGTGCTGCTGACGCTGCGTGTCCTGTTCCGCAAAGAACTGGCCATCCAGGGGCAGGGCGAATTCCACCAGAAAAGTGAGTACAAGGACAAGAAGCTCTGGAACCAGTCATTGGCGGTGCTCGGCTTAATGGCGGTGCTGTTCATGGTCCACCATTCCATCGGCTGGGAACCCTGGATGGTTTCCGCCCTCGGTCTCACCGTGCTTTTTTTCATCGCCAGGCACGTCGAGATGGACCACGCGATGCAAGACGTCGAGATCCCGTTGCTGATCTTTTTTATCTCGCTGTTTATCGTCGTCGGCGGTGTCGAGCACAGCGGCTTCCTGCGTTATATCGGCCAGTTCATCATTCCATTTGTTCAAGAGGACTTGCTGACCGCGACCCTGGTGCTGCTGTGGGTGGCCGCGATTCTCTCCGCCGCCATCGATAACATTCCGTTCACGGCGGCCATGATCCCGATCCTGCTCGGCATGGAAGCCCAGGGCGTGCACGTCATGCCGCTGTGGTGGGCGCTGTCCGCCGGCGTCGGCATGGGCGGCAACGGCACGCACATCGGTTCGACCGCCAACATTTATATCGTCACGATTTCGGAACGACTGGCGAAACGCGAAAACGACCCGTCGCTGGCGATTACGCCGATGACATGGTTTCGCTATGGCACGCCGGCAATGCTGGCCTCGCTGATCGCGTGCACCCTGATATTTTATTTTTTCTTCGATTTTTACGATCAGTCCGTCATCGTCGACCATGCTGCCGCCGCGATTAAACCCGCACATTAACAACTGACAGGAACAAAAAAGCCCGCGGATACCGGGCTTTTTTATATCCGGAATGAAGCCCAGGTTGTCATCATGACCGAACCGAAACACCGGACCATACGCAGTTTTGTCCTGCGCAAAGGCCGCCTTACGACCGCCCAGCAGCACGCCCTGGACGAACTCTGGCCGCACTACGGTATCGAACAGCGCGAAACGGTGCTGGACTTCGCAGCGCATTTTGAACGTGCGGCCGAGGTCATCCTGGAAATTGGTTTTGGCAACGGTGAATCGACCTGGCGCATGGCGCAACAGGAACCCGGCAAGAACTTCATCGGCGTCGAAGTCCACGAACCGGGCGTCGGCCACCTGCTGCTGGCACTGGAAAAACACGCGATTGAGAATGTCCGCATCGTCTGTGCCGACGCGGTGCCGTTCCTGCAAAGCCGCATCACCCCGGGCAGTCTGGCGGGCGTGCGCATTTATTTCCCCGATCCATGGCCGAAAAAACGCCATCACAAACGCCGCCTGATCCAGTCCGAGTTTGTCGACCTGCTGGCGCGCTGCATGGCGGGCGGCGCGATATTTCACCTCGCGACCGACTGGCAACCCTACGCGGACCACGTCCTGGACGTCATGCATTCACGGGCTGATTTCATCAACCTTTCTGCAACGGGTGAATATTGCGAGCGACCTATTTGGAGGCCCTACACGAAGTACGAGACACGCGGCGAACGGCTCGGTCACGCAGTGAGGGATTTACTGTACCAGCGAACCGGAGCAGGTTAGCATAATCAACCATGGAAACCGGACTGACGCTCACAGTCGATATGATGCTGGTGCTGACCGTGCTGGCCATCACCATTGCGCTGTTTGTATTCGAGGTCGTCAGGATCGATATCGTGGCGCTGTCGGTGATGGTGCTGCTCGGTCTTTTGGGTCTGGTTCCCTCAGACCAGTTGTTCAGTGGTTTTGCTTCCAACGCCGTCATTTCAATTATCGCCGTGATGATTTTGGGCGCCGGTCTGGACCGGACGGGTGTGATGACGGTCGTTGCCGCGTTCATATTGCGTATCGGCGGCGGCACCGCCAACCGGATCGTGCCGCTGGTTTCAGGCACCGTTGGCGGCATTTCGAGCATGCTGCAAAACGTCGGCGCCGCCGCCCTGTTTCTGCCGGTCATATCGCGTATCTCGGCGCGTACCGACATTCCGCAGTCCCGCCTGCTGATGCCAATGGGCTTCTGCGCGATCCTCGGCGGAACCATAACGATGGTCGGTTCCTCCCCCTTGATCCTCCTGAACGACCTGATTGCGGCTTCCAACGCCTCGCTGCCACCCGGCGCCGAGACGCTGGGCCAGTTCGCACTGTTCGACGTGGCGCCGGTCGGGTTGTCACTGCTGGGCATAGGCATCCTGTATTTCGTGGTGTTCGGCAAACTGCTGTTGCCTGATCACAGGATTGAATCCTCCGCCGTGCCCGCCCGCACCATGACCTATTTTGCCGACACCTATGGCATCGAAGGCGATGTCTATGAACTGCTGGTCACGGTCGACAGCCCGTGGGTCGGCATGCGGGTTGGTGACGCCGAAAAGATAGCAGGCACACCGCGTCTGCTCGCCATCCGCAATACCGGAGAACCGCGCATGGCGCCGCCCGCCGATGAAATGATCTGGGTCGGAACCATCCTCGGGGTCATGGGCAGCCGTGACGTGGTCGGGCAGTTCGCGCTGGACAACCACTGCCGTCTGCAGCCCCGCGTCAAGACCTTCGGCGGTCTGTTCAACCCCAGCCGCGCGGGCATATCCGAGATCGTGATCCCGCCCGGCTCCAAGCTGATCGGCCAGTCCATCGGTGAAGCCCGGCTGCGCAAGCGTTATGGCATCAGCGTGCTGGCTGTCAACCGGCGTGGCAAGGTTAGCGGTGAACACATCCGCGAACTGGTCATGGAAGCCGGCGATTGCCTCGTCAGCCACAGCACCTGGCGGGATCTTTCCGAACTGCAGACCGAACGCAACTTCATCGTCGCGACCGACATACCAAAAGAGGAGCAGCGGCCCCAGAAAGTCGGCCACGCACTGTTTTTCTTCGCCCTGTCCATCAGCATGATCATGTTCACGGATTTCAGGCTGTCCCTGGCATTGCTGGTCGGTGCGCTCGGCATGATCCTCACCCACGTGCTGAGCATCGATGAAGCCTATGGCGCGGTCAGCTGGAAATCCGTATTCCTGGTCGCCAGCCTGATCCCCATTGGCCTTGCGATGGAACTGACCGGCACGGCTGCTTGGATCGCACAGATGGCGATGGTGCTGCTTGGCGGTCTGCCCGACATCGCGGTCCAGACCATGATCGCGGTACTGGCCACGTCATTCACCCTGGTCATGTCCAACGTTGGCGCCACCACCATCCTGGTACCCATCGCAATCAGCATCGCACTGGCGACCGGCGCCAACCCGACCATGTATGCCCTGATCGTCGCCCTGTCCACCTCCAATTCCTTCATCCTGCCGACCCACCAGGTCCACTCCCTGACCATCGGACCCGGCGGCTACCGGGTGGCGGATTTCGTGCGCGTGGGGGGTGGCATGACGGTGATTTTCCTGGTGGTGATGCTGACCGTCGTTAACCTGGTTTTCTGATTTCAGAGCGCGTCCGGATCCCGCTTGTTGTCATCCGGCCGTGTTGGCCCAATATGGAAACGCATGCCTTATTACATCAGCCCGCCACCGCGTAGTCCCCTGACCAGGCTCGTCGCTGCAGTCATCGGCGTGTTTGTCCTGGCGGGTGCCGTCATCCTTGGCACGGCGGCGCTGCTGGTCATCGCCGGTCTCGCCGTGATCGCCGGTCTCGGCCTGTGGCTGCGCGTGGCCTGGATCAGGCACCAGCAGCGCAGAGGCGGCGTGACATTCAAGACTGCCAGGCAAAGCCCTGCACCAACCCGGTCAACAGGCAGGGAGGCAATTGACGCCGAATACACCGTGATCTCCGTGCAGGAAAGCAAGCACGATTAGAAATTTTTTAAATCGACGTTGAAAATTCAGGATTACCGACTAGAATTAAGAGATTAGTCCACCTCGGTCTGTAACCATGGCAAGAGTCTCTGAAATTATCGAAAACAAGGGCGGAATGGTGCTTTCCGTCGATGTCAATGAAACCGTTTTTGACGCCATCAGCCTGATGGCGCAGGTCAACATCGGCGCCGTACTGGTGCAAAAAGACGATATCATCGCCGGTATTTTCACCGAACGGGATTACCTGCAGAGAATCGCCCTCCAGTCACGCGCTTCCAAGCAGACCAGGGTGGGCGATGTGATGACCACCCCGGTGATTTCAGCCGACCCGGATGACAGCGTGCAGCAATGCATGGAAACCATGACGACCTGTCACTGCCGGCATTTACCGGTGGTGCACAACGGCAAGCTGCTCGGCATCGTGTCCATCGGTGACCTGGTCAAAAAAATGCTGGAGGAGAAACAACAGGAGGTCGAGAAACTTAGCCAGTACATCACCGGCACGTATTAATTCGCATCCCTGCCAGGGGATTCGCGTCCCTGCCAGGGGATTCGCATCCCTGCCGGTCAGGTCTTATAACTCACCAGATTGTTCCTGTTTGGTTTTGTCGTGCACCGCCTGCAGGGCTGCATCGATCTCGGAGCGGGCTTTGGCGCTGATGCCAGCGGCCTGGTATTGCTGTTTCAGCGTTTCCTCCACCCTGGCAAAAAGCGCATCGATCGATGCGATGGCGTTGCTGTCCTGCCGGGTTTCATGGGTGCCGAACAGGTTGATCCATTGTTCCGTCTGGCGGCCGATCTGCAGCACCTGGTTAAATTCCCGCCCGGGTTCATCACCGCCCCGCAACAGGCCTATCAGCGTTGCGATCAGCGAAACCGGCAACAACACCAGGTCACGGAATCCATCCGCCACCAATTTGAGTTGAAATACGACGGTTTCGCGAACCAGCGCGCTGCGTTTTGATGGGTTGGGTTCACTCATGTTCCGGTCCACGCTATGCTAGTGTTATGCAGATTAAGATATCACAGGGATTCGCCCCGGTTGCAAAAGCGGATGCGCGCTTACTGATTCTCGGTTCGATGCCCGGAGCGGCCTCGCTCGAGGCCAACCAGTATTACGCCTTTGCGCGCAACGCCTTCTGGAACATCATGGGCGACCTGTTCGGCGCGGGCCCGCAGCTGG
>JBFZEL010000238.1:0-4496 GCA_041306925.1 Lysobacterales bacterium | reverse complement strand
TTACATGGAAGGGCATTAGTCAAGGTAAAAGGTAGGGTAAAGGGGTCAGGTTCATTTCTCCAAAATGAACCTGACCCCTTTGGAAACACAAGCAGCTACAGGTTGTAACCCTTCTCGTCGTGCAGGACGAGATCCAGGCCTTCCTGCTCCTGCTCCTCGGTCACCCGCAAGCCAATGACGGCATCGATCACCTTCAGCAGTATGAAACTGACAATACCGCAATAGACGATGGTCACGCCCGCACCAATGAACTGTTTGGCTACCTGGCCTCCGAGGCTGACACCCTCGGCCAACCCCGTGCCGCCAAAGCCGGCATCCACGAAGACGCCGGTCAGGATCGCGCCGACGAAACCGCCGACGCCATGCACGCCGAAGGCATCCAGTGAATCGTCGTAGCCAAAAACGCGCTTCATTTTAACCACCGCCAGGTAGCATATGAGACCCGCTGCGATACCAATGGCCAGCGCCCCGATCGGCCCGACGAAGCCCGCAGCCGGTGTAATCGCCACGAGGCCTGCAACGGCACCCGAGACCAGGCCCAATGCGCTGGGTTTGCCGTGGCGCATCCACTCCAGGAACATCCAGGTCAGGGCAGCAGCAGCGGTGGCGATTTGGGTCACGGCCATGGCCATGCCGGCGACGCCGTTCGCGGCCAGTGCGCTGCCGGCGTTGAAGCCGAACCAGCCGACCCAGAGCATGCCGGCCCCGACCATTGTCAGGACAAGGTTGCTCGGCTTCATTTGCTGTTGCGGGAACCCGCGTCGTTTGCCCATCACCAGGGCGGCCACCAGGCCCGCGACACCGGCGTTAATGTGTACAACGGTGCCGCCGGCGAAATCCAGTACACCTTCTGCGAAAAGCCAACCGCCGCCCCACACCCAATGGGCGACCGGTGCGTAGACCAGCGTCACCCACAAGGTCATGAACCACAACATGGCGGAAAACTTCATGCGTTCGGCGAATGCACCGACGATCAGCGCCGGGGTGATGATGGCAAAGGTCAACTGGAACATCGAGAACACGGTTTCCGGGATTGTTCCGGTCAGTGAATCGGCGCCAATTCCGGCCATGAATGCCTTGTTGAGACCGCCTACGAGGCCGCTGACGTCATCACCAAAAGTCAGGCTGTACAGATAGCAGACCCAAAGAATGGTCACCAGGCAGGTAATGGTGAAACACTGCATCATCACAGAAAGCGCATTCTTGGCGCGCACCATGCCGGCGTAGAACAACGAAAGTCCGGGGATCGTCATGAACAGCACCAGCGCGGTCGAGGTCAGCATCCAGGCGGTGTCGCCGGCATTCAGTTGGCCGTCAGCCAGGACGGTTCCCGGGGCAATGACCAGCAGCAAAGCACTGATGGCATGCGCGGTTCTGGTTAGTATTTTCATTTTCCTGCTCCTCCCTCAGATAGCCTGTGCGCCGGTTTCGCCCGTGCGGATACGCACGACTTCTTCAAGCTTGTGCACGAACACTTTGCCGTCACCGATCTTGCCGGTCGATGCCGATTGCACAATCGCTTCGACGACCCGTTCAACGAGGTCATCGGTGACCGCCACTTCGACCTTGATCTTGGGCAGGAAATCGACGATGTACTCGGCGCCCCGGTAGAGTTCGGTATGGCCTTTCTGACGCCCGAAGCCCTTGACCTCGGTCACCGTGATGCCATTGACACCCACCCGGGACAGGGCATCGCGAACATCATCGAGTTTGAATGGTTTAATGATTGCTGTGACAAATTGCATTGCATGATTCCTTGCTTGGTTACACGGTGTTTTTCTATATGCAGAAATCAAGCCAGCGCCTAACCCGGCACGCAATCGACCGGCTACGCTGATAAAAGGTGCAACTTCACGTTCAGCAAATGACAGGCGGGCACATCCGGCCAGGAAAATAAATGCACCAGGTTGGTGCGCATGTTATTTAATGGTGCCAGGCGCCATCGGGTGGTTTGCACTGGCGCAATGTCGGCCAATACGTCATGCTTTTATCCCGTTCAATGCAATCTGGACCAGGTATGAAGATATTTTCAACAGTTCTGCTGGGTGTGCTTTTCCTGGCTTTGCAATCTCCTGCGACTGCCGAGGAAGAGGCGGGTCTGAAGTATTGGAACGGGATCAAACAGCCAGCCGTTGCAACCGGCTCAGGTCTTCAGTACAAGGCAGTGATCACCGGCACGGGCAAAAAACCGCAAACGCGCAACAAGGTAACCGTGCATTATCGGGGTCTGCTGCTTAACGGCGTAACCTTCGACAGCTCATTTGACCAGGACGAGCCCGTATCACTCAGTCTGAAGAGCGTCATCAAAGGCTGGCAGGAGGGCATCCCGCTGATGCCGGTCGGCAGTGTCTTCGTGTTTTTGATCCCGCCTGAACTGGCTTATGGCGAAAAGGGTTCCGGTGTAATACCGCCAAATGCGACGTTGATTTTTGAAGTCGAACTGTTTGGTATCAAGTAACCGGCTGGTGACTGAAAGGTCATCCTCAGGTGGTGATCGTGTTTAAAAAAAGGCGCCGCGCGGGGGTTGCGCGGCGCCCGGCCGTCGTCAGCATCCCAACAGGCGCTGGTCGCTGACTGCGAGGAGACCGAATACCACGGACGTGGGTTTGTCCGTGCGAGCCCCATTGGATTCATAAAACCTGGTCATTTCCGCACGCTCCGGCAGTGTCAGGCGGGATAGATGGACCATCATTTCTTCATGTCCCTGATCACAACAGCCCTTGCACCAATGTACCCACCGGGGAGGTGCAGACCGTCTTCCCGGCGGTCTGCCTTTCGATTTCTACGTGTCCCTGAAGATTCCAATCTCATCTCCTCGCCACCAGGGTTTAACAGCCCACGTAATCCACCTGTTTTACCAGGCGCCCGGTCTCAAATTCGTTACCGTGAAACTCCCTGGAAAGACCCGTCAACGGCCAACGGGAGTTTCTGTATTTGCAAAGTATCACACCGATTATTAAAGCAAGCTGAAACGCTTCTTAAGGCTACGCTAAGGTTTCGATAAATTTCTTCCTTCCTTAACAGCAGCTTACAAAGCTCTTCAGGTTCCGTTAATTATGACTCTTCTATAGTGTTCTCGATTCCATCCAATCACGGCTGTCATAAGTCGACAAGAGTAAGCACAGTTCCAATCCGCGATGGGGTCCTGCGTAATTCTGGATTACGTTGAACTGCGAAGGAGAAAACTTATGAGAAGCAAGGCTTTTGCCGTGTTCAATGCGGCGCAAACTGCACTGCCTCTTTTCGATGCGGTGACAGTCAAAAGGAACGGTATATTGTTCCGCAATCTCTTATTGATCCCCCTATTGTTAGTGATGACATTGTGGATGTTTGCGGGCACCGTCGGTGCCGATGACGAGCTGACCTGGCCGATCCGGCCCGATCTGATGACCCATGATCCCAACGTCGCCGAAAACTGGATTGACGTGGGCGACGTGGCCATCTGGAATGACCGGGAAAACGTTTATATCGATATCGTTCCCGCCAACGGCCTGAAATTGAAGGAAGTCGCCATCCATTACGTCGAGTTCCCGGCCGACTTTGCGGCGATCATCGACGTGAAAAGCAACACGCCGAAAATCCCCAGGCTCGATTACAGGACGAACTACCTGGCGGATTACGGCGTACTGGCCGACCGCCACTCGCAAGTGATCGCGTTCGCAGACCTCGAAACCTTCGACGGCTGCTGGGCGCCCAACCCCGAGACATGCCCGCCCCATCGCTACTTCATCGTGCAGGCCGTGTTGCAGAAGTTAGTTAAAAACAAATGGGTGGATTTACCCGAGGACGCCTATGCCAGGAACCAGGGTGTGTTCGACCGCTTTCCCCCCGAAGCCTCCGTGGCCGTGGGCGATGCGAAGTCCTGGGGCTATGTCACATACCCGCTGGCCAAGCCCGAACCGGGCCACTTCGTCGATGCCAACGTCAATGGCCTGGGGTACGTGACCGTCACGCAGTCCGGGACGACCGGCGACAACGGGCAGTTCTGGTACCTCCCCGGCGAACGGGTCGCCTTTTCCGTGGGCAGCCTGTACCTGGGCGACGCCCTGGGCGACCGCAGCGTCGCGCCGACGGATCTGTTCGGCGTAGTCGAACTGGCGGATGACCGGGTGCTCAACGTGGCCCGGTTGCTGCAAAGCCTGGACGCGGACGGCATTCGCGGCCACGGTGCGATCAACATCACCGAGCCGGTGATCGCTTGCCTCGAGCGCGCCCTGGCGGGCCTCTCCCCGATCCCCGCGCCCGAGATCTTCTTCGCGGACGATACCGCCGTCGGCAACCTGATCGCGGCCACGGTGGCGGCCTGCCCCGGTGAAGGCCTGGTCGCCGTAACGAAGGAAGAAGCCCTGGAGAACCTCAATTCCGGAATGATGGCCGGCAACCTGATGAAGCGCAACGTTTCCAAGAACCCCGAGATGAAGAGCGACAAGGCGCAGATCGAGATTCTGCCGGTCTATGTCCCGGCCAAGAAGTCGGACGGCAGCCTCACCGAGGTG
>JBFZEL010000237.1:0-6063 GCA_041306925.1 Lysobacterales bacterium | reverse complement strand
AGCCGATCAGATCGATATACTTGCGCATCCGTGCCGCCACGTTTTCACCACCTAACCGGATCAGTGCAGCTACCAGGAAAAACCTGCCGCCCCTGCCAGCCACGGAACCCAGCACAAAGGTCAGAACCGGCATGCCGACGACACCCGCGCTGATGGTGAATACCTTGTAGGGGATCGGGGTAAAACCCGCCAGCAGAATGTACCAGAAACCCCAGGTCTCAAAGGAGGCGACCGCGTCTGTAAAAATACCAGCATAACTGGATGCCATCAACCATGGTTCTATCCAGGCAAACGCCAGTCTGCCAATCAGGTAGCCCGCCATGCCACCGAGGACGGAGAACAGCGTGCACGACGCGGCAAACGCCCAGGCTTTGGCCGGCCTGGCGAGGCACATGGGTATCAGCATGACATCCGGCGGCACCGGACAAAAACTTGATTCCACAAAACTCAGGATGGCCAGGATGGAAGGGGCCCTGCGATGTGCAGACCAGGCGATGACGCTATCGTACAGTTTTAAAAACATGCCGGGGCGGCTAGGCCAGCCCACTGAGCAGCGGCACGAATACCACTGCACCGAGGTCGGTTTCAGCAAAGCCGTCTTCAGTGCGCCGCACGGTGATCAGACGCTGTTGGCCTGCCCGCTCAACCGGCAACACCAGCAGTCCGCCGGTACGAAGCTGCTGCAGCAGTTCCTGCGGAATGCTTTTCGCCACTGCGGTCACCATGATGCCGTCAAACGGCGCCTGGCTGGGCCAGCCTGAATGCCCGTCGGCGTAGCGGACATAAATATTGTTCAGACGCAGGTTGTGGAAACGCCGGCGTGCCAGCTTCAGCAACTCTTCGATTCTCTCAACCGTGAACACCGTTGGCACCAGGTGTGACAATATTGCTGCCTGGTAACAGGAACCGGTACCCACTTCAAGGACTTTTTCCGGCTCGCCACCGTCGAGCATCGCTTCGGTCATGCGCGCCACGATCCATGGCTGGGATATGGTCTGGCTTTGCCCGATCGGCAAAGCGGTGTTTTCGTAAGCCCGGCTGGAAAGCGCCTCGTCGACGAACTTGTGACGCGGCACCTGGGTGATCGCCTTCAATACCCGTTCATCCTTGATACCCTCGGCCCGCAATGTCTGTACGAGACGGTCGCGCGTACCCTGGGAGGTCATGCCAATGCCGCGGTTTTCGCTGCGCAGCACACGTTTATGAATCATACAGCGTCCGTTTCCTGCAGAGCGCCGGTGGTGATCGCGGCCATCCAGCCGGCTACCTGGTCCAGCGCCTGGTAACGCGTCAGGTCAACATGGATCGGCGTGACCGAGATACATTTGCGCCTGATGGCGTCAAAATCCGTTCCCGGACCTGCATCCTGTTCCGCACCCGCAGGTCCGATCCAGTACATTTCGCGACCCCGGGGGTCCACCGTCTTGACGACCGGTTCCGCGCGGTGGCGGTGGCCGAGACGCGTCACCTCGAACCCCCTGATTTCCGACCAGGGGCAATCCGGCACATTGACATTGAGTATGGTATCAGCCGGCAGGGGATCGCGTTGCAACTGTCTCACCAGGCGCACGGCAGCCTCGGCCGCGGTGGCATAGTAATGTTGTGAATTCTCGCCAAACACCAGTGAAATCGCCACTGCGGGATAGCCGAGAAAACGGCCTTCCATGGCTGCAGCCACGGTACCCGAATAGATGACGTCATCACCGAGGTTGGCGCCCGCATTGATGCCTGATACCACGATATCGGGGTCCTTGGCCAACAGGCCGGTCAACGCCACGTGGACGCAATCCGTCGGGGTGCCGGAAACCCGGTACACGTCGGTCTCCATCTGCGTGATCCGGATCGGCGCATCCAGTGTCAGCGAGTTGCTTGCGCCGCTGCAGTTCTTTTCCGGGGCGACAATCGTCACGTCGCCCAAAAGACGCATGCTGTCCGCCAACACACGGATGCCGATGGCTTCAATGCCATCATCATTGCTAATCAGAAATTCCATCGGGGATGTATATTCCGGTCCTTGTTGAAAATCTTGCCTGCAATCCGCAAGTATGTTTGTGAGCGCCTGTCAAACATTAACAGCTTTGCGCATGGTATTGTACGGACTTAAGCCGGCTTCCGAAACGCGGAAATGAAGGTAACGTGGTTAAAACAACAAAACAGCCGCAATTGGATGACCCGTTATTCCGCCAGGAAATGGCCGGAGTCGTGCCACTGAGGCCCGGCTCAACGACGGATTCAAAGCCACCCCGCAAACCCGTCCCTGACCACCGGCAGCGTGCACTACCCGGAGAATTCAGCTGCGCCTTACCCGCCTCGATGGATGACCCTGCCCACGTGACGGCGGCAGACGGTTCATCACACCGTAAGAACGGTATTCAAAACAGGACCATGCAAAAATTGAAGCGGGGCCGGTTCAGGGTTAGGAAGGAGCTGGATCTGCACAACATGACTCTGGCAACCGCCCGTCCGGCCTTGCTTGGGTTTATCGCAGAGGCGTATTCCGCAGCACTGGAAACCGTCAGGATCATCCATGGCAAGGGTTTGCGCTCGGCGGGCGGACCGAGGTTAAAACAAATGACGCAACAGGTGCTGCGCGATCACCCCCTGGTCCTGGCATACACCAGTTGCAAACCAGCAGACGGCGGCAGCGGCGCCGTCGACGTATTGTTGAAATCGTCTTGATTGGACTGCTCACATTCCTGCTGGTGGTGGCGGGCGTGGCAGCCTGGTGGCAGCTGATGCAGGGCCGGCAAAAAGCCCGCAGGGCCGCAGGCGAGGTCTGTGGCAACCACGGTTTACAGCTGTTGGACGATACCGTTTCGCTCAGTTCCATCGTCTGGAACCGGGCGCCATCGGCCCGGCGCATCGAGGTCACTTACGGTTTTGAATTTGCCATCAACGGGGCCAGGCGCAGAAGCGGCATTGTGACCATCGGCTTCCCCGCATCACTCAGTGTTACGCTGGAACTCGAAGAGGGCAGCCTGTTTGAGAACCTGCAAGCCAGCTAGACAACGCCAGTTCGCACAGCAAGACCTGCCGCATGAGCGACCCGAATACCGAGATTACTTGACGACCTTCAAGTGAGCACGGGACGGCGTTTCTTCCGGGCCGTCCACGGGCGGCGGCGGGGTGTCATCCTGGGCGAACATCATGCCCTGGCCGTTTTCCCGGGCATAAATGGCAATCACGGCAGCCATCGGCACCGTGATCTTGTATGGCTGGCCGGAAAACCGGGCCCTGAAACAGATGGTCTGGTTCTCCAGCTGCAAATGCTCGGTTGCGCTGCTGGCAATATTCAAAACCACCTTGCCTTGCGCAATGGCGTGGTCGGGCACATCCACGCCAGCGTAGCCGGCGTCGACCAGCACGTGCGGGGTCAAACCGTTATCGGTTATCCATTCATACAGGGCGCGTAACAGGTATGGCCGGTTGGAAGTCATAGCCTGTGGGGCAGAATCCATCAAGACACCTCGAGCTGCAAAACGCCTCACTCAGGCTGCATTAAGAATCATTTCACGTTCGGCGCGTGTCAGGCTGAGTTTGAAAGAGCGGCGCGAGATCAGACGCTGGATATAGCCCTGCACCGAGGCGCCCGGTTTGCCCAGGTTGATTCCATAGGCGGGCAAACGCCAGAACAACGGCGCAAGCGTGCAATCAACCAGGCTCAACTCGTCGCTGAGCACGAAATCGGACGGCTTGAACAAGTCGTTGGCCGCGACGATGCTTTCCTTCAGATGCTGACGGGCTTTGTCAGCCTTGGTCGCCGAAGCGGTTTCGATTTCCTCCACCAATGGGTACCAGTCACGAATCACGCGGTGGTGGATCAGACGCAGACGCGCGCGTGAAACCGGGTCGACCGGCATCAGTGGCGGGTGCGGGTAACGCTCATCGAGGTAGTCGTTGATCACGCTGGCATCGTGCAGCAACAGGTCACGGTCCACCAGGGTCGGTGTCTCGTTATATGGGTTCAATTCCGCCAGGTCTGCCGCAGCAGACTCATCATTACTGATATTGATGATATCGACATTAATGCCTTTTTCCGCCAGCACAAAGCGTACACGGTGACAGTGAATGCTGCGGTCGGACGAGTATAACGCCATGGTGGAGCGACCTTTAATTGCTGTTGTCACCAAAATTCTCCTGTTGACTTGATTATCAGACATTGCCGTACCTTCGAAAATAAATTAATGGAAGCTCTGAATTAATCAGAGGTTCCTAATGAACATCGCGCCAGTATTCTGCTTTCAGCAGATAGGCAAC
This sequence comes from Lysobacterales bacterium, assembly GCA_041306925.1. Taxonomy (GTDB): domain Bacteria; phylum Pseudomonadota; class Gammaproteobacteria; order Xanthomonadales; family SZUA-36; genus SZUA-36. The sequence goes on along the minus strand of JBFZEL010000237.1, from coordinate 1,806 downwards.
GAAGGTAAAAATCACCAGGAACAGTATCACCCAGACGCCAATGTCTTTGCGTTGCAGCTTGGCCGGTTCACCCGCGTAATCAAGAAATGCCGCGATGTCGCGAGCCGTTTCTGCAAACTCTTCGGGTGACTGGGTGCCTGCCGTGGTAAGTTCAAAGTGGTCAATGACATCAAAGGTAAAGCCACTTTCACTGGTCTCCTGCCGGTATACCGGTGTCTGGATACCCTGCAATTCCCACAATACGTTGGGCATGGAAAGATTTGGCAGCAGGGTGTTATTCCATGCGCCATTTTCATCCCGGTAAAAACCTTTGAGATAGGAATACAGCCAGTCGGGACCGCGCGAGCGTCCGACCAGGGAGAGGTCGGGCGGGGTCTTGCCAAACCAGGCGCTGGATTGATCCGGCAACATCGAAATACTCATGGTTTCGGCGAATTTCGCATTCGAAAAAACCAGGTTTTGCATCACCATATCTTCGCTCAGGTCAAGGTCTTCAGCGAGGCGGTTATAACGCACATAGTCCAGGGAATGACAGCCCATGCAGTAATTTACATACCACTTGGCGCCGCGCTGCAGGGAGGCGGTGTCACGTATGTTGGCGCCCGAGTGTTCGACCCCCGCCGCAGAGGCGGCTGAAACCTTGAAACTGGATAGCGGCAGCAGGACTGTAAACAGCAGGGTTACGGCTAGTTTTTTCATCAGTGTGTCACCCGCTCCGGTTCCGGTTTTGTCTTGCCACGCGGACTCATGAAAAACAGCAGGACAAAAAACATGAAATAAACCAGGGTCCAGAGACGCATTTCCCAGGTTTGCGCGGGCGTACCCTCGGCCATGCCAAGCAGACCAAGACGTACAAACGCGATGGTGAACAGGGCCAGGAGGACCTTGTACCAGAGCCCTCTATAACGAATGGATTTGACCGGTGAACGATCAATCCAGGGCAGGAAGAAAAGCACCAGGACCGATGCACCCATCGTCAATACACCCAGCAATTTGTCCGGAACCGCCTTCAAAATCGCATAGAAAGGCGTGAAGTACCAGACCGGCTTGATGTGTACCGGCGTGACCAGTGGATCGGCCGGCACGAAATTATCATGCTCCAGAAACATGCCACCGACCTCGGGCCACATGAACAGGATGAAGGTGAACAGGATCAGGAACATACCGACGCCAAATATATCCTTCACCGTGTAATACGGATGAAATGGAATGCCGTCCAACGGGTGACCATCGGCGTCCTTGTTCTTCTTGATTTCAATACCATCGGGGTTATTGGAACCGTTCTCGCGCAACGCCACCAAATGCAGCAACACCAGGCCCAGGATGGCCAGCGGCACGGCGATGACGTGCAAGGCAAAAAACCGGTTAAGGGTCGCGTCGGAGATGAAATAGTCACCACGTATCCACTGCGTCAGCGGTTCGCCAATGGTTGGAAGCGCGCCAAACAGGTTGATGATCACCTGCGCACCCCAGTACGACATCTGCCCCCACGGCAGAATGTAGCCGAAGAATGCTTCCGCCATCAGCGCAACGTAAAGAAACATGCCAAAAACCCACACCAATTCACGCGGGGCCTTGTGCGACCCGTACAACAGGCTGCGGAACATGTGCAGGTAAATCAGGATAAAAAAGAACGAGGCGCCGGTGGTGTGCATGTAACGTATCAGCCAACCATATTCGACGTCGCGCATGATGTATTCAACCGAAGCAAACGCCTCGAGCGCGGACGGCTTGTAGTGCATCGTCAGCAGGATACCGGAAAAGATCTGGATGACCAGTACCAGCAGGGCGAGCGACCCCATGTAG
>JBFZEL010000236.1:0-3331 GCA_041306925.1 Lysobacterales bacterium | reverse complement strand
TTACATTTTATCATACCAGAAATGGACTGGCAATCATCAAGTAGTTGGTGTAGTGCTGGTATCAGGCCTTTGCGCTCAAACAGGAATTCGGGAACTGTCCAGAATGCCCCTGTACACCGGACAGGTCATTTCTTCAGCGACTTCTCGTACCTCGCCAGGAGCTCTTTGCGGTTCTGGCTCAGGTCAATCCCGGTGGGTGCGGCAGGATAAGGCTGACCGCCCATCAACCCTGTCCAAAGGATGCGATTGTAGGTCGGGAAATCCATCTTATCTGCGGCGGTAAAGTCCATCCCTTTCGTGACCTCTGCCCAATATGCCGCGTCGTGCGTTGGTTTGGGCACGATCAGGTTGGCCGGCCTGGGAGGCAGCGGCAGTTGTGTATTGTAGAGAGCCGGTGAGGGAGCGGCAATAAAGCTCCACTTGCTTGGCGTCGTGTTGAAGACATCAGCCATGGGTCTCCCGAGTGCGTCGTTCAGGTTCATCGGCGGGAGGCCCAGCACCATTTCTATGGTGCGCAAAAAGTCGATGGTATTGTACTGCGTGGATACCAGCGCACCCTGCTTTACATAAGCACCAACTATAAATGCGGGGCTGCGATGCGAATCGACGTGATCAGGCCCGTCCTGGGCGTCGTCTTCAATGACAAAGATAAGCGTGTTGTCGGCGTACTTGCTGCCTGCGACCTTTTCAATCAGCAGGCCCACTGCATAATCGTTGTCAGCCTGTTGCAGTTCCGGGGTATTCACACCGTCAATCGCGGTGGCAAAATTCCCGGTGTGATCGTTCATCAGGCGGACCAGGCTTAAATGAGGAAGGTCCTCTCCGCCATTCACGTACTTGGTGTCGAACTCACGCTCCCACTCCTTGAAACGCCAATAGTCCGGGTATGTGGGGTCCCAGCCGCGGAAGTACGGATCAGTATAGGGTATCAGGGAAACTTCGGTAGGGTAAGCTGTAACCGTGTTGGTTGAGGCCGGATCGTGAGCGAGAGAAAGGCTGTAGATTGAGGCCGGGGGGAAGTTATAGCGGGTCCCATCAATCGAAAACCCATAGTTCCTCACGGTGAGATTTGCGCGCAACGCGGCGTCCCACAAAAAGCCGGTATTGATTTCATTGTCCGGTCCATCCGGCGCAGCCGTATCGGTCTGGCCAGGCAGCACATCCGGATCGTCCGATGTCAGGGGATTGGCGGCCTGACGCTCGGCGACGCCCGGGAGGGCAACGTTCACGCTGCGGTTTAAACCACCCTGGTCGAGGCTGAGGCCGCGCCCCGCGTAAGTCACCGTGTATTGGCTTTCTATCATGTTTTGGGCCTGGGCCGAAGTGGACCATGCCCAGCCATCATAGCTGACTTCAGCGGTGCACATAAAGTTATCCAGCGTGACGAAGGTCCGGGCCAGCGAATGCGCAGTGGGTGTGAGCGCCTTGCCGAATTCAGCCAGAGAAGGGTCGCCATTGCCGATCTCCAGGTCGCCTAAAATCTGATCGTAGGTCCGGTTTTCCCTGATGATAAATATCACGTGCTTGACGCCCTGGCGTACAGCGTCCATGACTGCCTCGTCATTTGTACTCACGGTGCTTGAGAAACGGTTGTTTGTGGCTACCTGCGCGGTGAGAGTAAGGAGTTGCGCCTCATCGGGTACAGGGAAGCTCTGCAGGCCGGCTTTAATCAACTGGGGATTATATGCATTACTGGCATAGCCGCTTTTGTGTGTCGGCGGGCCGTAGCTATAATACATGGTCGGGTTTGCACCTGTCGGCGACTTGGCATTCACTACGTACACATATTTGCCATCGCCGCTAAAACTCACGGAGGTCGGGTACCAGCCTGTCGGGATGAGCCCAACCACTTTGGAACCCCTGTTGCCCGCACCCAGCGCAATGACCGACACGGCATTCAGATTGCCGTCCGTCACGTAGAGCGACTTTTCATCCGGGGATAGCGCCACGCTGTTGGGGTTCGCCCCTTTGTACTTCTCCAGTGCGGCAGGCAGGACTGACCCGCGCGGCAGCACCGGGACCGTTTCGAGGACCGTGTTCCTGGCGGTGTCGATAACAGCTACGGTATCCGCCTGGTCATTGACAACGTACAGCAGGGTCTGGGCGGCGTTGAGCGTCATCTTGTTCGGCTGGCCTATTACCGGGATGCGTGCCGTTATTAGCGGTTTTCCGCCCAGGTCCACTACGACGATCTCGCGGTCGCGCAGGCTTGATACGTACGCAGTGGTGCCCGCTCCGGTCACTTTGATAACCACCCAAAACGGGTATTCCCCGCCCGGTACGCCCACTTTGGACGGGTCGTTCTTGCCGGGGCGCAGGTCGAGCTCCACTCCACCGGACCATTTGCCCAGCCCCCCGGTAAACACCGTGATCGAATCGTTATAATAATTCGCCACCGCCAGCGTCAGGCCATCCTGCGAGATCGCCACACCGGCGGCCATAGGCTTGACAGCTACCATCTCGTTGACCGGGATTTGTTCTCCGCTAGGCGGTTGTACAACAAGGCCGTTGCCCGCGGGATGGTTCAAGGCCAGCTCTGTGGCATGCTGCCAGGACCCGCCGGCGTTCAATGTGTAGATGTGGACGTTGTCCCCGCCGGCCTTCGCCGGGTTGAAGGCGCCCGTGGAGTCATAGGGAAGGTCCCCCGATCCGCTGGACACGTAGAAAGCCGTCCCGGAAGGATCGAATACCATCCCGTAGTAGGTGTTGGGGACCATTATCACCTGCTTCTTGACCGGCTTTTCGGTAGAAATGTCATAGACGAACACATACTCTTGCGAATCAGGCCAGTTGAAATATGTGCCATAGGCATCAGGCTTGCCATCAGTTCTGAAGACACGGTTGTACCCACTTGTCAGGACCAGCAGGGTCTTTTTATCCGGGCTCACCACGGTAGTGGCCGCCTGCCCGGCCAGCCAGTCTGGATTGTCGGCCAAACCGGGATTCAGCGGTTCAAATGTCGAACCCTGGGGCGCCAGCGGCGAAATCTGTTGGCCCATGTTGGGCAGCGACTGGATGCCCTTCGGGGTTGGCTGGGGCGCTGGAACGCACGAACTGAAGATAGTGGCGGCCATAACCAGAACAGCCACCCGCAAATAAGCCATACGACTATTTTTCATTTCCTTCCCTTCCTTGCTGCATATATCTGTGCAGGTCAACTGTACGCTAAACCATATATAATGACAAATGTATACGGCTAAATAAACTTTAGAACCGGGAACCCGTGGCCGGCAATGCCGCGGAATCGATGCCCTGGAATTTCGCGTTGTCCACCGTCACGTTGCCCCTGGCGTCCAGCATGACCGTCCAGATGGTGTCATGATCGTTTTCC